>CAZQTE010000057.1:0-19217 GCA_964595615.1 uncultured Saprospiraceae bacterium | reverse complement strand
TTAGGTTTAAAATCCAATACAAAGAATTTCGAAAAATATACAATATGAACTTGCAGAGTTTACTCCCTGTTTTTGCATTGACAATTCTCTTGTGGCCTATTCAATTGCCTGCCAACAACAATGTTGATTTAATAACTTGTAATCAAACGATAAATTTAGAAGACTCACATGGGCGAACTGCTATTTTTTTAAATTCACAAACAGAAATTTTAGAAATCTGTGGGTTGATACCTGGACAGTCTTATAATTTTTCTGCATTGGATGATGCAGGACGGCGACCACTTTTATACCATGTTGATGACCTGAGTACAGAGAAAGACAATTTAGTTTTTACACCTATGGAAGCATGTGCTGAAATTGAGGTTACCCTCTTAGTTGAAAAAGGGCTATGTAGTGCTCATTTTACACTTTCTCACTCTACACAAAGCAAGAAAAAAGAAATTTATTTAGGCAAGTCACTGCCGCCAATTAGTGTCATCGGTGGCGTACCTGCGTCGGTTTTGATAGAGGATGTTTTTATTGGAGGAGGATGTTTCGAAGTGTCTAATGTCAACTTGAGTGGTAATTCCAATGCTGCGGGAATTTTTTCGGGAGGATTGGCTTCATTGGGTATTGATGAAGGGGTTATTTTATCTTCGGGCAATGTCACTAATGCTTCAGGTCCTAACGATGCGATGAGTATTTCAACTAATTTTGGTGGGGAGCCCGGAGATGCGGATTTGAACCAGTTACAAATCAATAATGGTCAACTGCCAGATACAGAAGATAGAGTTGCCATTGAATTTGATTTTACGCCAACAGTAGATATGATTCAATTTAATTATGTATTTGGGTCAGACGAATATTGTCGGTGGATAGGAACAGACTTTACAGATGTATTTGGTTTTTTCATTAGCGGACCAGGAATCAATGGAGGATTTACGTTAAATGCGGATAATATTGCAGTTTTACCTTCAGGAGAATCTGTTAGTATAAATACAGTAAATGTAATTAATAATTCTGGATTTTTTATTCCAAACAGAGACGGAACGGGAATTGATGGATGCGGTGGTTTTACCTCAGATGATATTCAATATGATGGTTGGACTAACGTATTAACTGCCGTAGCTAATGTGCAGGCATGTGAAACCTATCACATTAAGTTAGTCTTGGCAGATAATGGTGATGGCACTATAGACTCTGGTGTTTTTTTAGAAGCCAATAGTTTTTCCGCAGGTGTGCAAGCTGAAGGAGAGGCTATCTCTGCATCCAATGGTACCAATGTTGTTTATGAACAATGTGCTGATGGAAGTTTTATATTTAACCGTGCGCCGGGAAGTCCGCTTGACGTAGATATTATTATCACTTATACGATTGGTGGAACAGCAACTCCTGGGGTTGATTACGACGCTATACCGATGTCAATTACCATTCCGGCAGGGCAAGTTTCGGTTTCTTTGCTGATAAATGTTATTCCGGATATGATTGTAGAAGGACCAGAAACTATTATTTTGAGCCTCGATAATCCTTGTGAATGTAGCGGGCTTATTGTAGAGATGATTATTGAAGAGGTTCCTGATTTGGAGGTCAGTATGATGGATGTAGAGTTATGTGGTAGTGGTAGTGTTACACTTTCTCCAACAGTAACAGGCGGAAATGGAACATTTACTTATCAATGGGACACTGGTGACACAGGGTCATCAATTAGTGTGTCTCCGTCTGTACCAACTACTTATATAGTCACAGTTACTGATGAATGTAGTCTTCAGGATACTGCTTCTGCAACTGTGGTGATTGCCATGGAACCCACTGCTGAAATTGACGGCATGTATCCGCTTTGTGATGGCACAACTCCACCAACGGTTGATATTCCAGTAACGTTTACGGGTGTCGGCCCGTGGACGTTTAATTATACAATTGATGGTGTCCCACAACCAGCGATTACCACTTCTGATAATCCTTATACCTTAACTGTTGTGTTGACTGGAGACGTTGTGCTGACTGGAGTAACTACAGGAAGTGCTGGCACTTGTGTCGGAACGGTGATGGGAAGTGTAACAACTACCTTATCGACGATAAATGTAGATATAAACAGTACGCCCGAACAATGTGCAGGGGAAGATGACGGCACAATCACGGTTACCGTTTCGGGCGGCACAGAACCTTACACTTATATGTGGAGTAACGGAGCACCTGATTCGCCAACGCAGGCAGATGTGCCAGCAGGTAGTTACGCTGTTACAGTGACGGATGATGTTGGTTGTACAGCTGAAGCGAGTGTGGATGTTGACCCGGCAACGCCATTGACTGCAACTTTAGATGCTATGGCTGCCAATTGTACCAATAATGGCGGTGGAAATATTACGTTGACTGTTAGTGGTGGAAATCCTGACTATACTTACCTCTGGAGTGATGGCTCGTCTGATGCAAATTTATCAAATGCACCCGCTGGCCCGTACACCGTCACGGTGACAGATGCAAATGGCTGTACTGCCGAAGCACTTACGACAGTTGATGATAATACAACACCGCCCGACGCCGTTGCCAACGGTATGGGTATTATTGATTGTAATAATGAAGAACTGCAAATTGATGGAACAGGTTCGAGTACCGGCGCTGACATTACGTATCAATGGAGTGGACCGGGGATTGTCTCAGGTGGTACGACATTGATGCCAACGATTAATGCAGGTGGAATGTATACGATTTTAGTAACGGATAGCAATTCTGGCTGTACCGCCGAAGCTACGGTAGACATCATGGAAGACATGACTTTGCCTGATGCCGTTGCCAATATTGGTCTTTATGATTGCGTGACTGCTACTTTAGAATTAGATGGAACAGGTTCAAGTACTGGTACAGAATTTACGTATCAATGGACTGGTCCAGGCATTGTCTCAGGTGGCACGACTTTAAATCCAACCATTGACCAGGCGGGCACTTATACCATTTTGGTAACAAATACAGTGAATGGCTGTACCAACGAAGCCAGTGTTTCCCCAGACCCACCTGCCGAATTGACTGCAGATTTAACCTCGATGGAAGCGAACTGTACGAACAACGGTGGTGGAAATATCATGCTAACGGTTGGTGGTGGAAATCCTGCCTATACTTACATGTGGAGTGACGGTTCATCTGATGCCAATCTGTTAGATGCACCTCCAGGCACATACACCGTCACGGTGACAGATGCAAATGGCTGTACTGCCGAAGCAATGGCGGATGTTGATGATAATACAACACCGCCCGACGCCGTTGCCAACGGTATGGGTATTATTGATTGTAATAATGAAGAACTGCAAATTGATGGAACAGGTTCGAGTACCGGCGCTGACATTACGTATCAATGGAGTGGACCGGGGATTGTCTCAGGTGGTACGACATTGATGCCAACGATTAATGCAGGTGGAATGTATACGATTTTAGTAACGGATAGCAATTCTGGCTGTACCGCCGAAGCTACGGTAGACATCATGGAAGACATGACTTTGCCTGATGCCGTTGCGACTGGAGGAGAATTGGACTGTAACAATATGTCAATCACCGTCGATGGAATTGGGTCGAGTCAAGGCGGCGGTTTTACCTATCAATGGAGTGGGCCGGGGATTGTTTCAGGTGGTACTACATTAACGCCGACTGTTGACCAGGCAGGTACGTACACCATTTTAGTAACCAATACCACCAACGGCTGTACTGCCGAAGCAACTGCTGATGTTACCGATAATTCAATTGACCCGATTGCAATGGCAACCCCTAATATTTTGACGTGTACTGAAATGATAACCTTTTTGGATGGAAGTGGGTCGACGACAGGAGCTGGCATTACCTATCAATGGAGTGGACCAGGGATTGTTTCAAGTGGCACAACTCTAAATCCAGATATTGACGAACCCGGTGACTATACTTTAGTGGTTACCAATGGCAACAATGGCTGTACTGCCGAAGTAACAATTAACGTCATCGAAAGTCTTACTCCACCAGATGCTGTAATTCAACCGCCAGGTGATTTAGGTTGTGTGGTTACAGAAATTACACTAAATAGTAGTGGTTCCAGTAGTGGCCCAACTATGGTTTACCAATGGACTGGTCCGGGTATCGTCTCTGGCGGCGGTTCTGCCAATCCAACAATTAATCAACCCGGCTCTTACACCTTAGTCATTACCAATACCATCAACGGATGTACCGCTGAAGCGAGTGTTATGGTGATTGAAAATGTCCAATTGCCAGATGTCGTCATTGCACCGCCACCAGTTATTGATTGCAACAATCCTACGATTACAATAAATGGAACAGGCTCTACCAGTGAACCCGGCACGACTTATCAATGGACAGATTCCAATGGTTTACCACTACCAAATGGTACCAATCCAACCGTTGATGTGGATGCCACGGGAACTTATATTTTAGTAGTGACAAATTCTCTCGGTTGTTCTGAATCCGATGAGATTACAGTGATGGATAATTTAAATTTCCCCTTTGCAGATGCCGGCCCTACGCAAACCATTACTTGTACAGAAACGACGGTCTTCTTAGATGGAATTGCCTCCGATTCTGGTCCTAATATTACCTATCAATGGCTAGATGAAAATGGAGTACCCGTACCCAATGGTACTGGAAATTCTATTACAACAGGTCAAACAGGGACTTACGAAATTATCGTTACCGAAACAGGTAGCGGCTGTTCTACCTCAGCATTTGTGACCGTTGATGCCAATTCAAATGTACCAGTTGCCAATATTTCACCACCTGATAATTTGACTTGCGTAGCTGAAGAAGTGACCCTGGATGCGACGATTACCAATGCAACCAATGTATCTGCGGTCTGGTCAACAGCCAATGGTATAATTGTTAGTGGCGGCAATACTTTAAACCCAACCGTCGGCGCGGTAGGCATTTACGAAGTTATTTTGACAGATGAAGATAGTGGCTGTACGGCGGTAGCAACTACCGAAGTAATGATAGATGATGAACCTCCTTTTGCCTTCGTTCAAGACCCACCCGTTTTGGGCTGTACACCAACAGTAGTTGACTTGGATGGTTCATTCTCGACTTTTAACAACACTACTTCTTATTTTTGGACAGGAAATATCGTCGGCAATCAAGGCACACTATTTCCATTGATAATCGACCCTGGTTCTTATACTTTAATTGTCACGAATGATATAAATGGCTGTACCGACGAAGCAACCGTCGAAGTCATTCAAGAAATTATTGAACCAGAAATTGTCATGGCGACACCAGATTTGTTAAGCTGTTTTAATGCAGAAATTACCCTTGACGCTACGGGGTCTAATGATGAAAATGGCACAACCTACCAATGGTTAGATGAAAATGGCGATGAAATAAACGGCGCAACCGATTTGATGTACACCATTACGGAAGGCGGCACATTTACTTTTGTCGTGACCACAGAAACGGGCTGTGTCAACGAAATGACTGTCACTGTCGATGAAGACTTAACTGCACCAACTGCCGACGCTGGAGACGACCAAATGATTACTTGTACGGAATCTATGGTAACATTGGACGGTAGCAATTCCAGCACAGGTGTTCAGTTTGGATATGAATGGATTAACTCAATTGGCGATGTGGTTAGTGAAGATATTTCTTTCGTTACAGAAGAAGCTGGAACCTATGAATTAGTCGTTACCAATCTACAGAATGGCTGTATGGACAATGATTTCGTGATGGTTAATACCAACTCTGATGTGCCAACGGTTTCGATTGCTGCGCCGCAGGATTTGGATTGTATTTCTATGGAAATTACGTTAACTGCCACCACCAGCAGCACGGATGCCGTCATTCAATGGACAACTCCGGATGGTAATATTGTCAATGGAGAAGACACGTTAACGCCTACAATTGGAACGCCGGGAACGTACGAAATTGTGATTACCGACAACGCGAGTGGCTGTACCGCAGTTGCCAGTGCGATGGTGGAAGAAAGTATCGAATTGCCAGTTGTCTCTATAGCGATGCCTGCTGATTTAGATTGTAACAATCCAATGACTATTTTGGATGGTACAATGTCGAGTAGCAATGGCAATTTTCAATACGAATGGACAACTGTTGGCGGTAACATTTTATCTGGTCAAAATACGCTGGAAATTGAAATTGACGCAGGTGGTTTTTATACTTTGACTATTTTAAATTTAGACAATGGTTGCGAAGATTTTGCAACTGTAGAAGTTGATGACAATACGCTGATTCCAACCATTGAGATTGATGAACCCGACATGATTACCTGTACCGTCAGCGAGGTCGAAATTTTTGCCAACAACTCCAGTACAGGCAGTAATTTAACTTACGAATGGACAACCACAGGCGGTACGATTGTTAGCAACAGCACCACCTTGAACCCAACTGTCGGTTCGGCGGGTACATATACTTTAACGATTACTAACGGACAAAACGGCTGTACTGCAATGGCTTCAGTTGATGTGGAAGCTGATGCGAATATTCCACAAGCGGATGCTGGGCCGGCAAGCCTTTTAGACTGTATTACGGATGAAATTACGTTGTCAGGAACGGCGTCTGGGGGCTCAAATTTAATTTTTGAATGGACAACGCCAAATGGCAATATTTTAAATGGAGAAACGACTTTGACCCCGACGATTGATGCACCAGGAACCTATATTTTAAACGTAGAAAATCCAGACAATAATTGTCAAACGACATCGCAGGTTATTATCGAAGAAAATACGCAAATTCCTGTGGCTGATGCTGGCGCAACGGCTATTTTAGATTGTAATAATCCAACCATTAATTTGGATGGAACGGGGTCAAGTAACGATGCTGGTTTAACCATTTTATGGACAACGGCAGATGGCAATATTTTAAATGGCGCAAATACTTTGACGCCAGAAATTGACGGTGACGGTACTTATACCTTGACGATTTCTAATCCAAATAATAACTGTTCGGCAACGGATGATGTCGTCATTACTGAAAATTTTGTAATGCCTACTGCAAATGCTGGTCTTTCTCAAACAATGGGTTGTGGTACGCTGGATTTAGAATTAAATGGTACTGCCAATTCCACCAATAATCCATTTTTAGAAATAACCTGGACAACAGGCGATGGCAATATCGTAATGGATGAAACGACGCTAAATCCAACGATTGATGCAGCAGGAGTTTATACTTTAAATGTCCTCGACCCAATCAATGGCTGTACCGCAACGGCTTCGGTAGAAATTTTTCAAAATACCGATATACCCGAAATCACAATCGGACCAGACGGCGCAATTACCTGTACCACAACAAATATTGACTTAACCGCAACCGTTGTTGGCAATACCGCTAATTACGTTTATGAATGGACGACAATGGACGGAAACATTGCCGCTGGTGCGACTACCTTAATGCCAAATGTCGATGCCGCTGGAACCTATCAATTGATGGTCACAGATACGGTGAATAATTGTACCAATATGGCAACTTTGATGGTGACGGAAGATGCAAACATTCCGCAAGCCATGATTGAAGCCGCTGGGACGCTTTCCTGTAATTCTACGGAGGTCACTTTGGATGCGTCTAACTCAACTACAGGACCAGGAATCACTTATGAATGGACAACTGATGATGGTAATTTTACCGGTGGACAAACTACGCTTTCACCAACGATTGATGCAGCCGGATTATATACCTTAACGGTCATGGATGCCAATAATAATTGTGTCAATTCGACGGGTATTACTATTGAATTGGATACCCTCGCACCGACGGTTATACCCGAAGCAGACGGCGTTTTGACTTGTGAAATAGAGGAAATTAATCTTGATGGTTCTAACTCGACAACCGACGGCGATTTGACCTACTTATGGACCACCAACGATGGAACAATTATCAATGGAGAAGATGGTCTAAATCCATTAATCGGCGCGCCTGGCACCTATACTTTGACTATTTTAAATAATGAAAATGGTTGTGACAATAGCGCAGACTTAACGGTGGAAGCTTCGGCAGATGTACCAGTGATTGCTATCGAAATGCCAGAAGAAATCAACTGTTTGAATGACTCGATTAGCATTGATGCAACCAACTCTGACAATGGGGCAACCTACGAAATTGAGTGGACGACAATGGATGGGAATATTCTAAGTTTTGACTCGCCATTAGAACCTGTTGTAGATGCCAATGGTGTTTATAATTTATTGATTACGAACACTTTAACAGGCTGTTCGTCAACACAGGATGTCACCGTTTTGGAGAACACCGTATTGCCAGTGGCAGAAGCAGGACAGGCGGATGAAGTCAATTGTTTTACGCCAACTGTTGATTTAAACGGGGATGGTTCGTCAGTCGGTGGAGCGTTTTCTTACACCTGGACAACGACAGATGGCAACATTACGGCTAACGCAAATTCTCTAAATCCAACGATAGACTCGGCGGGTACTTATCAAATTTTAGTCACTAATACTACGAACGGTTGTACTTCAATTGCCAACGTAGCTATTGGTGAAAACTTTACGCAACCTAACGCAAATGCTGGTCCTGACGACGAACTTTCTTGTGCTGATGAAATGCTTGAATTGAATGCTGAAAACTCTACCACTGATGCCAATACGACAATCGTGTGGACGACAATGGATGGTAATTTTGTTGGAAATACCAATACATTAACGCCAACAGTTGACCAGCCTGGAACATACATTTTGGAGTTGTTAAACACAGAAAGTGGTTGTAACAGTATTTCAGAAATAGAAGTGACACAAGATACGTTGATTCCGATAGTAGAAATTAGCCCGGCGGCGTTGTTGGATTGTATTGTAGAAGAAATTTCACTGGATGGAACGGACTCGGATAACGGGCCGGCTTTCGTTTATGAATGGACAACCAGCGATGGAAATATTCTGTCAGGAGATAGCACCTTGACCCCCAATATTGATGCGGGTGGGACTTATGTATTGACGATTACCAATATTCAAAATGAGTGTTCCGCTTCCGCAAATATCACTATTGACGAAGATACTACATTGCCTGTTGCTGATGCGGGAACAACCGACGAATTGACTTGTGAAGTGGAGGATTTGATTTTAAATGGGGAAAACTCCAGCATGGGTGCAGACTTCACTTATGAATGGTCAACGACGGGTGGGACGATACTTTCTGGCGGTGCCACATTAACTCCAAATATCACGGGAGACGGTATTTATGAAATTTTAGTAACAGACCAAACCAATGGCTGTACTGCTGTTGCTGAGGTAGAAATTACGGAAGATACCACACCGCCTGATGCATTAATTGCCGACCCGGATATTCTAAATTGTTTTCAGGATACCTTATTATTAAATGCAGAAAGCAGCAGTCAGGGTGCAGATTTTATTTACGAATGGTCAACCACAACGGGCAATATCGTAACGGGAGGAAACACTTTGACGCCTTCGATTGATGAAGCGGGTTTTTATCAAATTTTAGTCACCAATACCACCAATGGTTGTACGACTACTTTTTTCACGCAAGTGGAGGATAATTTTACTACGCCAACCGCTGATGCAGGTCCTGATTTTGAACTCTCCTGTACCCTCGATAATGTGACTTTAGATGGAGGACTTTCGACTTCAACCCCAGAGGTTACTTTCGAATGGATTTCTCCAAATGGCAACTTCTTATCAGGTCAAAATTCGCTTGAACCTAATGTGAACGCAACTGGAATTTATACCCTCATCGTCACCAATACGGAAAGCGGATGTAGCGCATCCTCAGAAGCCGAAGTCACTCAAGACGACGACTTACCAATCGCTGACGCAGGAATGGCAGATGCCTTGACTTGCAACGTTTTATCCGTTGATTTGGATGGGTCAAACTCCGATACAGGCACTGGATTTACCTTTGAATGGAGTACGATGGATGGTAGTTTTGAAAGTGGACAAACGACCCTGACGCCGACCGTGAACAGCCCTGGCGTTTATGTGTTGACGATTACAAATGAAGCTAACGATTGTTCGACGGTTTCGAGTGTCACCGTGCCTTCCAATACTACACCACCGCTGGCAGATGCGGGCGCGGAAGAGGAGTTGTCTTGTACGGTGGAGGAGTTGAGTCTGGATGGCGGAAATTCCGCTACTGGTAGCAATTTTACTTACGAATGGTCAACCATGAACGGTACCATTGTAAACGGAGAAACGACCTTAACCCCGAATATAAATTCACCAGGTATTTATGAAATTTTAGTTACGGATTTGACAACAGGTTGTACTGCGACGGATGCTGTTGAAATTACGGAAAGTTTGGACGTTCCTGTAGCAGCAGTTGCCGAACCAGAAGAATTGACTTGTGCCGAATTACAAGTTGATTTGGATGGAAATCCTTCCAGTCAAGGTACGATGATTACTTATCAATGGACAACCAATGATGGAAATATTGTTGATGGTGAAAATACGTTGACACCGACGGTAAATGCACCCGGATTATACGAAATCATCGTCACGGATACTGATAATGGCTGCACCAATTCGACGACTGTTATGGTGAGTCAAAACATCATTGCACCGAATGCTGAAGCAGGCGAAGCAGATGATTTGGACTGTGAAACAGACGTTGTATCTTTAAATGGGGCAGGGTCTTCAACGGGTGCATCTGTCATGTATGAATGGTCAACTCAAAACGGAAATATTGCCAGCGGGCAAAACACCTTAACACCTGTAGTAACCGCAGTTGGCGATTATTTTCTGGAAGTTATGGATGGAAATAACGGTTGTGCATCGATGGACATGGTGACTGTTGAATCTGACGAAGATTTACCACTGACGGTAATTGCCAATCCGGGACAATTGACGTGTGCGGATGAAGTCGTCGTTTTAAATGGTGAAAATTCTGACCAGGGGCCTAACTTCGTCTTTGAATGGTCAACGTCAAACGGAAATATTTTAACGGATGCCAATGCGATGAATTCTGAAGTCGATGAACCGGGAGATTACACCCTGATCATTACAAATACAGAAAATGGCTGTACCGAATCTGCGAGCGTTGCGGTAGGCGAAAACGTGGAAGAACCAGCGGCAGAAGCAGGACAGACCTTTACTTTAGATTGTTTAGAAGATGTCGAGTTCCTGAATGGAGAAGCCACAGGGAACGGCGCCCCCATCTCTACCATTTGGACAACTTCCGACGGACTTTTGCAATCAGGAATCAACACTTTGACACCGGGAATTTCTCAGGCAGGCGTTTATACTTTAACCGTCACCAATTTAGAAAATGGTTGCTCAACCTCGGACAATGTTTTAATCGAAACGGACGGGCCAGTTGGTACTCCTTTTGTGCAAAATCCAGTGTGCTACAATACGCCGGGCATTATTTCTTTTCAGGATATTGAGGGAGGAGTGCCGCCATATATGTATTCTATTGATGGAGGTAACACCTTTGAAAATAGCAGTTTCTTCCCGAATTTGCCAGCAGGTAACTATGATTTAGTCATTCAGGATTCCAACGGTTGTGAAGATTTGTCATCTACACAAGTCATTCAACCAGAGGAAGTTATCGTAGAAGTGACGATTGATGAGGCGACGGTTCAATTTGGCGAGGAGTTCCAGATTACGGCACAAACGACACTCCCCACATCAGCAATAGACACAATAATTTGGACACCGAATAGCACGCTGAGTTGTGGAGATTGTTTGACGCCAATTGCGACTCCTGATTTTGCCACCGTCTATTCCGTGGTGGTGACCGACCACAACGGTTGTTCAGGAGAGGATGCCTTATTTTTGCAAGTAGAAAAAAATCGGGAAATCCATGTACCCAACGTTTTCTCTCCGAACGGCGATGGCGAAAACGATGTATTCATGATTTTTTCAGACGATAAAAGTATTGAGAAAATTGAATCCTTTTTGGTCTTCAATCGCTGGGGCGAAACGGTTTTTGAAAATTACAACTTCGATCCTAATCAGCCGGTCTATGGCTGGGATGGCACGCACCGAGGGCAAGATATGAACCCTGCGGTCTTTGTATGGTTTGCGGAAGTAGAATTTTTTGATGGCGTGAAGAAGATATTTAAGGGAGATGTGGTGTTGATGCGGTAGGGGAGGTTTTATATGTTTTATGAAAATAGGCGTTACTTTTTGAGTAACGCCTATTTTTTTTTGAATATATAAACAATTTTTTATATCTTTGTTCTCATCAGACAATACTCTAATTACCAAAGTTTTATTCCTTTTTTAATCTTATCACAATAAGGCTATATGCCGTAGGTTAAGAAACCTTAGGTGCTGCTTCTGGTAGCACCTATTTTTTTATAGACAATTACTATATTTTTTGGTTTTTGGGGTTATTCCTTTTTAATCAAATCACAACATCACAAGAATTGTCATTGTATATAGATGCAAAGTTATATAAAATGTTCCCATCACAAGAATTAAGAATAAAGTATTTTTATATTTGCATGAGAGATTTTTTTATCTAAAATTTTCACTATGTCAAAAAAGGAACATTTTATAGATACATGCAACCAATTACTGAAGGAAAATAAACTTAGAGAAGCACTTCTATTTTCTGAAGAAAGAATTGTTAAAAATAGCAGAGCTTTTAAATCAATTATTGGAATGCAAAGAGAATTGAAAAATATAGAGTGGTTTAAAATAGATAATACTGTTTCTTATGAAGAAATTAGTCAGACTGAAAGGCAGCTAACAATACGGATTCAAAGATTATTAGGTATTATAGAAGATTGCGATTTATCCGATTCTCCAACTTTATATTAGGAAAATGCATGATATTTTATTATTATGCAAAAAATTGAAAGCCTCTTTCATTTTTCAAATAACAAAACTCACAAAACTCTTAATGACATGGCTAAAATTCTTGGTTTAGACCTCGGAACAGATTCAATCGGTTGGGCAATAAGAAACACCGATATTAGTGACGGTAATCCAATTACTCATTACGGAACAACTATTTTTTCTAAAGGTGTTGGTATGAACAAATCTGGTGAATTTTCACTAGCTGCGGAACGTACTCGCACTCGAAATATGCGCAAAGCCTATCGCCGCCGTAAGCAGCGAAAGGGCGATTTGTTGAAGATATTGACTCGAAAAGAAATTGGTATGTGTCCGTTATCTAATGCAGCATTAGCAGATTGGGTGAAATATCAAAAAGGACATTCGGCAAGTTATCCTGATGAAAAGGAGTTTCGAGATTGGGTAAAGATGAATCCGCTGGAAGCACGGGCAAAGTCAGTTAGTAATCAAAAGGTGTCTAAATTGGAGGTCGGACGTGCATTATACCATCTTTGTCAGCGACGTGGATTTAAAAGTAATCGCTTAGATATTTCTGAGAAGAATTTGCCAAAGGATGAGATTTTGACTCGAAACTTTCGGGAAGATTTTGGAGACAAAACCATAGGTGAAGTCATGTGGGAAAAGACTCAAAATGGTGAGAAAGTTAGGAATGATTTGCGATTGTCACGGCATTTGAATGAGTTAGAATTTGATTTGATTTGTAAAAAACAGAAAATTGATTCTAATTTGACTAAGGAATTGAAGGAAGCCATATTTTTTCAGCGTCCTTTAAAGTCGCAGCGACATACTGTCGGAAAATGTACTTTGGAAAGTGGTAAACCCCGTTGTCCAATGAGTGCGCCGATTTTTGAAAAATTTAGAGCATATCAGTTTTTAAATTCCATTTTTTACCGATTAGAAAATGAGCCGAGTTCGTCGATGCAGGTATTGTCGGAAGAACATAAAGAATTGGTTCTACCCAAATTTTTTAGAAAAAGCAATTTTAAATTTGGAGAGATTAAAAAAGCAATCGAAAAGAAAGAAAAATGTGCCTATCATTTTAATTATAAGGAAGACCGAACTATTAGCGGGAGCCCTACGATTAGTGCTATGAATACACATTTGGGAAAGGACTGGGAAACAGAATTTAAGAGAAGTTATGAGGTGTTAACCAAAAATGGAGAAACGAAGACGCGGACAGTTAACGCAGATGACATCTGGCACGTTTGGTATTCGTTCACAGAAGATACGCATTTAAGAAGATACGCATTAGAAAAATTAAAGTTTGATGAAGTCGCAGCAGAAAAATTTAGTCGGGTTCAATTGGTGCAAGGGTTCAGTAAGTTGAGTAAAATGGCAATAGGTAAGATTTTACATCAACTTAAAAATGGTTTACAATATAGTCATGCGGTATTTTTAGCGAATATGGAGACGGTTTTAGGGAAAGAATTATGGGAAAAAGAAGGCGATTACATTAGCGAAGAACTGCATAAATTAATCGAAAATCATAGTAAAGTTGTTGCTAAAAATCACATCATCAATGCACTGATTGAACAGTTTAAAAGACTAACAAATAATAGTTGGATAGACTATACTTTGGATGATAAGGATTGGGAAAATGTAGATGAAAAAATCAAATCAGGTTTTGGAAAATCGACTTGGGGAAAGATAGATGCTACTGAAAAAGCGGCTATTCGAGAAGAAATAGGTACTACTTTTCAGCAGCAACTGCGCCAAAATCGTGGAACATTTGTAAAAAACAAAAAACTGGAGGATAGAATAAAGGAGTTTTTGCAAGATAATTTTGACGTTCAAGAGGAGGACTTGCAAAGGCTATATCATCCGTCTGCGATAGATAAATATCCGAAACGATATCGAAATAATAAAGATGAAATTAGCCTCGGTAGTCCACGAACCTCTTCGATTCGTAATCCAATGGCAATGCGGACATTGTATGAATTGCGCAAGGTAGTAAATGACTTACTGCGGCGAGAGTTAATTGATGAAGACACTAAGGTGATTATTGAACTAGCGCGAGACTTAAACGATGCCAATAAGCGGTGGGCAATTGAGGTATGGCAAAAAGAGCAGGAAAGCAAGCGTAACTATTACAGGAAAAAAATAGCGGAATTTTATTTAAAAGAGAAAAATATACGTAATCATCAGCCAACAGAAACCCAAGTTAGAAAATATCAATTGTGGGAGGAGCAGAATGAAATCTGTATCTACACTGGAGAAGGGATAAATATTTCAGAGTTGTTGGAGAGCAATAATTATGATTTAGAACATACATTACCACGAAGTCAATCGTTTGATAATTCATTGGCGAACATGACGGTTTGTGATGCGGCATTTAATCGGAAAATCAAGAGAAATCAAGCTCCTTTTGAATTATTAGAAAAGAATCTGGTCAATAAAGATGATTTATTTTCAGCTATTGAACATTGGCAAAAGAGAATTTTTGGATTGAAAAAGCGCATTGAAAAGTTGCGTAGTGGGAGTGGATATGAAGCCAAAGACGTCAAAGATAAGCGCATCCGGCAGCGGCATTTATTGCAATTGGAGTTGGATTATTGGCGCAATAAATACAGTCGATTCACTGCCAAAGAATATAAGGATGGATTTAAAAATAGTCAAATCGTTGATACTGGAATTATTACAAAATATGCTCGTGCTTATTTGCAGACGGTATTTGAAAAAGTGTATTCAGTAAAAGGCAATATTGTGGCTGAATATCGAAAATTAACGGGTATTCAAGATAGATATGTCAAAAAGGAACGAAAAAAGCATGACCACCATACTATCGATGCAATTGTGGTGACGTGTCTAACCCCTGAAACCTATCGAAAAATGGCTAATCATTATCAAGAATATGACGAGGCACGATTGAAAAAGCGTAATGTAGCGATGAAGCATATAAAACCTTGGAAAAATTTTGTGGAAGATTTGCAAGATATTGAGAATGAAATACTTACCGTGCATCATCATCCCGATAATCTGGCGAAGCAAACAAAAGTAAAAATGCGTAGACATGGTAAAGTCCAATCTGTAGGTGGTACAAAAAATCCTAAAATAGGACAAGGAGAGGGCGTACGTGGGCGCTTACATCAGGATACTTTCTATGGGGCGATTAAGCAATTTGATAAAGATGGAAAAGAGACTGTAAAATATGTAAAAAGAGTGTTGTTAGCTGATTTGAAAGAAAGTGATATTGGAAGAATCGTAGATGAAAATATACGCGAACATTTTAAGGCGGAAATAAAAAAACGCGGGCTTAAAAATATTGTTGAAAAGGGAATTTTTATGCCCAAATCAAAAAGGAAAGATTCGACTGATAAACCTAAAGTACCAATTAAAAAGGTGAGAATAGAACAAAAAGTAAAAGATCCAATCCGCCTGAAGGAACAAAGTCATAAAGCAGAAAATATTCGGCGAGAACACAAGGAGTTTTATTATGTGCAAAATGACTCTAACTACGAATTGGTTGTTTATGAATCGGAAAATAAAGGCAAAATGAAACGCAAATCTCTACCAATTAATTTGATGGAAGCAGGAGAGATTTATGTTAGGAAAAATACGGAGTTAGTACCAACAATACTCAATAAAATGCCAAAAGTATATCATTTGCGTAAGCACAAGATGGTATTGTTTTATGAAGAAAGTTTGGAGGAAATCAGTTGGGAAAACCCGCGCGACCTCAATAAACGGTTGTATCGGGTTTCGGAAATTTCGGGTGATGGTCGAGCCAAATTTAAATATCATTTGGAGGCCAGAAATGACGATCAATTAAAGACAGACTTAAAAGAAGCTTATCCAGAAGGCTATGAAAAAACATTAGTGACGGGCAAATCTAAATTTATTTGGCAAGCAAAAAATCCATTCCCAAAGCTACATTTGAGTCCAATAAATTTCAACTTTTTGCTGGAAGGTATTCATTTTACAATGACGAATTTGGGAGAAATAAAAAAGATATAGCAACTACTCAAGTCGTTTTCTATTGCTATTTGGAATTTTCAAAGGGAAATCAGATTTTTTTAAAATCCAGTTTTTTCCCTTTGAAAACTCTGAGATGATATCGTAGGAATAGATTGAAATAGGCTAATTTTGCAACATACTTTATAGGATGAAAAATTCAGGACGATTCATTTTTTATCCCCTCAGACTCCCTCTTTCTAAGTTCTATCATAACTGTCAATTATTTAGTAATTGAATCAGTAGTTATAAAATATAAAATGATGGTGATAAATAGTTAGACAGAATATTTTTTTTGGTAAAATTGTATTATAAAATTGTTTTTCAGGGTTTTATATAAAACGAAAAATATAATTTGACTTGCATTTGTAAAGAATAAAGTATATATTTGGTTAAATTTTGAAGAACCAAATTTAAAACCACCATGAAACTTACCCTATTTTTTTCGAAACCTTATTACCTGAAAACTGAATTGGAACAGCTAATTATTGTTTCAAAAACAGAAAAAACCGAAGTAAGCCGACCGATAGAAGACCTTGGATTTATTGTTTTAGATCATCCACAGTTACTGATTAGTTATGCTGCTATACAAAAACTGACCGCCAATAATGTCGCTATTATCTACTGTGATACTAAGCACCTACCAACTGCAATGTTGTTGCCTTTGAACGGACATCAGACTCAAAATGAAAGATTTCGGCATCAAATCAATGCTTCTGAGCCACTCAAAAAGCAGTTATGGGCGCAAACAATTAGAGCAAAAATTACCAATCAGGCATTAGTTTTTCAAAAATATAATTTAGAAGCTGCCACATTATTTAGAAAGGCGAAAGAAGTACAAAGTGGAGATGTAACCAATCGGGAAGCAGTAGCCGCTCGCTACTACTGGGAACGTATCTTTGAGCCAGAAGTCGAATTTTTTCAACGAGAGCGATATGGTAACCCTCCCAATAATTTACTCAATTATGGATATGCAATACTTCGAACAGCTACAGCACGGGCATTAGTAGGGGTAGGATTATTGTGCACTTTAGGGATTCATCATCACAATCGATACAACGCCTTTTGCTTAGCAGATGACATCATGGAGCCGTATCGTCCATTTGTGGATGAATTGGTTTTGCAGATAATCATGGAAACCGCTAATCCAACTTTAACGATAGACTTGAAGAGACAATTGTTGAGTATCTTAGGAGAAGATACTCAATTTGCCACCTCGGTTAGTCCGCTTCAATTGGCATTGAACAAGACGGCAAATAGTTTGGTGAAATGTTTTATGGGCGAATCTAAAAAACTGGTTTTTCCGAAAATAATGAAGTGATTTTACTTTAAAAATTCAAATGAAGCAATTATGCAAAAACGTCTAAACGCCTATCGAATTATGTGGTTATATGTATTTTTTGACTTGCCAACCAATACTAAAAAAGAGCGGAAAGCTGCTAGCGGCTTTCGCAAAAAACTATTGAAAGATGGCTTTAAAATGAAACAGTTTTCAGTTTATATTCGGCATTGTGCGAGTCGGGAACAAGCCCAAGTTCACATTGGACGAATTGAAAAAATGTTGACCAGCAAAGGCAAAGTGAGTATTTTGATGGTGACTGACAAGCAATTTGGTTTGGTGAAAAATTTTTGGGGAAAATCTCCCAAAAAACCAGAGGAACGAACCCCACCACAGTTAGAATTGTTTTAAAGAATTAAGTGATTTAGACACAATTTGGTCAATATAGAAATCAAAAAGGCAACCAATTTACTGATAAATTGGTTGCTTCTTACTTGTTTTTTACGACTTGAACTTGAAGTAAGCTCCTGATTATTAAGTGCTTACAACGAGTTCTATTGTCGTAATTCCTTTTTTTTAATCAAATCACAACTGTGGGACAGAAGCACTCGACATTTAGATGATTGTCGTAATTCCTTTTTTTTAATCAAATCACAACTGCAATCACATCTATCAAAACTTCAAAGATATTGTCGTAATTCCTTTTTTTTAATCAAATCACAACTGATGATGGTGAGACACAGCCAACTCGACAATTGTCGTAATTCCTTTTTTTTAATCAAATCACAACATATCGCCGGTCATAAAAAAAGCCACGTCAATTGTCGTAATTCCTTTTTTTTAATCAAATCACAACAGTATTGCAATTGTTACAGATAGTATCTACATTGTCGTAATTCCTTTTTTTTAATCAAATCACAACAATCAGTCATTTATGATTTTGAAACAAAAAATTGTCGTAATTCCTTTTTTTTAATCAAATCACAACTGATACAGTTGAGTTAAATTCATTTTTATAATTGTCGTAATTCCTTTTTTTTAATCAAATCACAACAGTAATATTCAATATTACTTAATTCCTCCAATTGTCGTAATTCCTTTTTTTTAATCAAATCACAACTGAAAACAGTTCGTCACCTCCAATAAATCGATTGTCGTAATTCCTTTTTTTTAATCAAATCACAACGTGGCAAAGTTTACCATGTTTGTGTTATTGATTGTCGTAATTCCTTTTTTTTAATCAAATCACAACCAAAATGTATTTTTCCTGT
>CAZQTE010000056.1:16786-19483 GCA_964595615.1 uncultured Saprospiraceae bacterium | reverse complement strand
AAAATAATCACCCCCCAACCCAAGCCTTAAACCCCTTCACCCGTTCCCGACTAACAATAACATCAGCCGAAAAATTAGGTCTTAAATCCAACTTCAAACGATTATTAAAGTAAGTATGAATCTTAGAAATACTATCAATTTGCACGATTTGTTTGCGATTAATGCGGTAGAAAAAATCAGGATTGATTTGTTCTGATAATTGGTCGAGCGTTGGGTCTATGATATGCCGTTTTCCTTCTTTTGTCATGGCGAAAGTCAGTCCGTCTTCCGAATAATAGTAGGCGACATCTTCCACATTCAAGCGAATGAATTCCTGTCCATTTTTGATTAAAAAACGTGTTTTATAAACCTTTTTTGGTTGTTGGAATGTCTGTAAAAGCTCTTGCCAATTGGGAGATTGTGCTTGATTGTGATAGAGCGTTTTGAATTTGTTTAGTGACTGTGTTAATTCCTTTTTATCCACAGGTTTCAATAGATAATCAATGCTATTCACCTTAAAAGCCTGCAAGGTATATTCATCAAAAGCTGTTGAAAAGATGACAGGCGTTGTCACTTCCACCTGCTTAAATATCTCAAAACTCAGACCGTCTGCCAGTTGAATATCCATAAAAATAAGGTCGGGCTTTTGCTGATTTTTTAAGAACTCTATACTGTCCTCAATGCTATCACATACACTCAAAATGTGCGCATCTGACATACATTCCGATAGCAAAGTTTTGAGTCGCTTGGCTGCGTAATGCTCGTCTTCGATGATTAGAATATTTGTCATACTATTTTGATTAATGGTAGTTTAACTTTGAACGCATCCTCTGTTTCTATTACTTCAACTTCCGTGTCATTGACCAATTTATACCGTGATTTAATATTCTCTAATCCTACTTTTGTCGAATTGTGAACTTGTGATTTAATTTGTTTATTGTTGCTGACTATCAGGCAGTTATCTGCAATTTTTAATTGAATATATAAAGGCTTCTTAGCAGAAACTATATTGTGTTTAACTGCATTTTCAATTAACATTTGTAATGATAATGGAATGATTAAATGCTCATTTAGACTTTCGGGGATATTATTTTCTATTATGATTTTATCTTGAAAACGCATTTTTAAAAGAAAAACATAAGAGTCTAAAGCATTCAGCTCTTTCTCCAAACTTATCAATTTTTCATCTCTAAATGTCAAAATATTGCGGTAAGATGTGGATAGCTTCTGTACAAATTCAACCGCTAAATTTGGGTCCTCTGGTATCAAACTCGTCAAGGTGTTCAAGCTATTAAAAAGAAAATGGGGATTAACCTGATTTTTGAGCGTATTAAGCTGTGATTGTAAATTAATCCTCTGCAATTTTTCACGTGCAACCTCTGCTTCTTTGTACTTTTTAAACATATAAAATAGTTCGTAAAAACTCATTGTCATACCTGATAAAAAGACACTGGCAGATAGGACTTGCAAACTCGTAGGTTCAGCAGGATGGTCGCTATCTAAACCGATATTGGCCAATATAGAAGTGGCTAAAACTTTCCCAACGACAATAACTATGCTTGTCCATATGACTTGATGAAGCAAACGTTTGCCAGTCTCTTGTGCGGAAGGAAAACGTCGCCGCAATCTGACCATAATCTCCACAATCGAGAAGTAATATATGGCAGATAAAATTCCCGAAATCACACAATTGATAATGTAATCAGAGGTTAAGATGAAGGGCTTCGCTCCAAAGAATATAATCGGCGTCATTAATCCATACAAGAGGATAATGAAAGGTGCAATTTTGTAGTCGTTAAAACCGATTATTTCTCGTCTCGTCATAATAATACCGTACTGGACGCTTTAGCTTCCAAGGTCAAAAGAAAAATTGGAGTCCTTCTTTTGTATGCTTTAGCTTCCAAGGTCAAATATATTTACAGTAACTAAATTTCCAATCCCTCCAATCATCAACCAAGCCTGCCTTCACAGGATTATTCAAAATATAAGCCACAATATTACCCCATTCCTGTTCATCTCTCACATAGTGGTCAAAGCTTTCGTGTTGAAAAAAAGGAAGCATTTTCTTACCCGTTTGCTCTTTTAATATCAAGTTAGAATAGTAAGCAGAAGCCCCTTTTACACGTTGCATTGTATCTGCCAAGGACGCAAAATTTAGGGGGAGTTCGTGTAAAATAAGATTATTTTCATCAACAAGCTGCGTCATTGTATCAATTAAAAAATGAACATGATTAGGCATGATAGTATAAGCTTGTAACTCGTAAAAATTACCGTCTAATTTTGTCATTTGCTTGATGACTTGTTCCGCATAATCTCTACTTTTTAGCAAACAAGAACCATAAGGATTTTCATCCAGTTGTTTGTCATATTTGCCAAAAAAGCGTTTTTGTTCTTTGTAAATTAACTCGTCTAAGTTTTTCGCACCGCTTCTCTTTAATGCTGCTATTTTTGCGTTAAATTCTTTTTTGAGTTTCCAAAGTACTGGCTGAGGTAAAGAGTCTCCTAATCTAAATGTAATAAAGAATGTTGCTCCAATCGGTGTAATGTGTGGCAGATTGTTTCTGTAGTAGGTTTTTATTTGCATGGTGTGTGTGTTTTGGTCATAGTATTTTGAGATACTTTTGATATTGAAAATCCATGCAATGTATTAAATACAATTGTTATTACAAAAAAATCATTCATCCTACCCGTACCGGACGCTTTAGCTTCCAAGGTCAA
>CAZQTE010000056.1:12848-16686 GCA_964595615.1 uncultured Saprospiraceae bacterium | reverse complement strand
GGCAGCTAAAGCAGCCGGTACGGAAGACTAAAACTCTAAACGATACAAAAAGTCAGGAAAGAACCCAATCTGATACGTCTCTGTCACCGCATTTTCTTGACGATTATAAGATTGATTAAAAATATTCTGCTCATTCGTCACATTTTGTAAATCAATCGACCACTGTTGCGATAGTTTTTTCTTTTTACTATTCAACTTAAACCCAAACTTCACATCCCAACGAAAATAACCGTCATAACGCTCACTAAAAGCTTCATCGCGTTTTAGTACCTGAGTCTGAGCAAACTGCGAAGCCTCCAAATCTATCGGTGTAAAATAACGTCCACCAGCAGTCGTCAATTTCGTATCCAAGTGAATGGAAGTCCGTCCACTCTTACCCAAGGTCCATTCTTTCCCTCCTAAAACATTCAAAACGTAACCATTATTAAAAGCCGTATTACGTTCAACCTCATCGCTTCCTGTATATTTTGAATCAAAAACAGAAGCCGTTATCAAGCTATAAAAACCTTCAGAAAAGAATTTTTCAACTGTCAACTCTACACCTGTGTTGTAGCCCGTTCCTTCATTTGTCAAATCTGTTTTGCCCGAAGGAAAACCAAAATCAGCACCAATATTCAAAGCTGAAAAAGAACTGGCAAAAGCATCTACAGGCACATTGTCAATTGCTTGATAATAAGTCTCCACTTTCGCTCGCCAATTTGGGGCAAATTTGTAATCATATCCCAATACAAACTGGTTACTGCGTGTAAATTTTAAATCTTGATTAGGTAAGGAAATAACACCATTCGCATCTCTTTTTTCTGCTAACATAATTGGAATGGGCGAGTTTTGATGATGTAAACCATAACCTAAGTTAATCGTCTGATTATCAGATACTTTAAAGTTGAAAGCGAGACGTGGTTCAACAACAAAGTTATCATTTAAAGACAAATATTGACCATGTACTCCTGCATTGAAAGTTAGTTTAGAATTAATGCGATAACGCGCTTGAGCAAAAGGTTGAGCGATATAAGCATTGTCTTCAAAATTATAAATAGTTACCAAATCATTAATGCCATCCCCGTCCAAATCTGGACCAAAATTATTGCCATCCTGCTGTAGGTCAAAGAAGAAATTTTCAAGTACTAAACCCGTTCGTAAAGTAAATCGAGCATTGAATTTTTTGTTGTAATAAGAAGATAAAGAGATGCGATTTTCGCTATCATCACCCTCATTTGTACGCACTTTAAACTCGTCGGACTCTCCCAAATTATAAAAACGGTCAATGCTGAAAGTATTGCCAGCGTGTGTACCTGCGATGACCGTGCGGAGGTAAGAATTATTTTTAAAAAGTAAATTATGTCTCAGACCAATCACACCAAACATAGATGTTGCTAACAAATCTTCATCCTTAACTGAAAAAAGGTCATCCTCTCCGATTTCATCGTGTAAAAAATCAATATCACTCGTTCCTCCAATTCCAAATAATGAGAACTTACCCAATTTTCCAGTCCCAAAATCTACCTTAAAAGCAATATCTCGATAATTTGGAACTGCACTCGTGCCGCCTGCACCTCCCGCGGCAAAGAGACTCGTAAAAGCATATCGCCCAGCTACCACATAAGAAGAATTCTTTTCTTTAGAAATAGGACCTTCCGCCAATCCTTCCAGACCACTAAAAGCACCCATTTGCACCATAAATTCGTGTTTGTCCTTATTTCCAGTGCGCATTCCAAGGTCAAAAACACCAGCGAGAGCATTTCCATATTCCGCAGGAAAAGCAGAAGTTAGAAAATCCGAATTGCGTAATAGGTTGGGATTCAATGCACTAACAGGACCACCTGTAGTCCCGAATGTCGCGAAGTGATTTGGACTCGGTATCGGAATACCCTCCAAACACCACAATACTCCCGTCGGCGAATTACCACGAATTACGATGTCATTCCGACTATCATTCGCCGTCGAAACACCAGCAAAATTGCCCGCCAGACGCGCCACATCGCTACGACCACCCGAAAAACGCCCAACTTCTTCCACTGAAAAAGTACGTGCTGAGACCGTTGCCATTTCGTTTTGTGCTTTGTCTTTTTCAACTTCCGCAGTAACCACAACTTCATTCAAAGTCTCAATAGACTCCTCTAATCCTACATTCAAAATAACTTCTTTTCCTGCCGAAACAACGATGTTTGGCAAACTTGTAGGTTCGTATCCAAGATAACTAATTCGAAAAGCTCGGCGACCGACAGGTACTTTTTCTAATCGAAATGTACCGTCAATATCGGTCACTGTTCCGAGTGTATTTTCTGTATCTATTAGTTCTACTGTTGCGCCGATGAGTGGCATTTCTGATTGCTTGTCAATGATTGTTCCTTTTACCACTTGCAATCCGTCTTGTGCGGACAAGTTTAAGATTATGGCAAAAAAGAATAAAAAAGAGAGTGTGCCTTGTTTCATTTTTCATTTTTTTTAGTCGAATGAATAAGTTTTTTTGATGCAACAAATGTAGAAGGAAAAGCGAAGGTAGGAAATCAACTTTCGGTGAGTTGTTATTTTTTAGGGTTGAATTGTAATGTATCTCGAAATACCCTACTTGCCCGTATGGGATTCGAGATAGGGTAAAGCTTACAATAGGGCTAAAATATTTTCAGCATATCGTAAATTTGAGAATTGCTCATTCAGAATATCACTTCTTTTTTGTACTTCATCTTTCTCAAATGGTACTTCTTGAAGCTTTTTAATTTTTGATAAAAGCGTCGTAGGATTATTGCAAATATGAACTAAGCTTTCCACTCCAGTTCCTCTCACCATTAAATCATTCACCACACAATGCCGTCCAGTAAAAAGAGTCTCTAAAAGTTTTAGTTTCATGCCCGCCGCCTGAAAAGTCCACAGTACATGCATTTGCGCTTCGCGCTGCAATTTACGCATTTCATCACCCGAAACGTTAGTCTTAATCGTGATGTGCGTATGATTTTTCGCAGCTTGATAGAGTTTCTTAGTTGCTTCTCTACCTGCGATGATGAGTGGAAAATCAATCTTTGCAAACACCTCATTAATCAGCATCAAAGCCGCTAATTCATTGTCAGGAACGCTTAGTTTTCCGTGAAAAAGGGCATAGTTTCCTATTTTTTCTGTCTCAATGTTTACCTTTTCATTGGGGTGAAAAGGTGGAATGTATTGAACGGAATTGTGTCTGTCTGAAAAATAATCTTCTTCTGTTTTAGAAATAGCTAAAATATGATTACAATGAGGCAAAATCGATGTCTCAAAACGTTTTAAACGCTTACTTTCCAATTGAAAAAACGTTTTTTCCCAAAGCTTATCTGATAATTCTGCCAGACTTTCATAATATTTCCACTCAATATTATGCATCCTTAAAATCTTTAAACGCGATTGTAAATTTGGATGATGAAAAAAGCCTGCACAATGCAAGCCTTCCGCTAAAATCGGATGATTATCTGCTAAGAGATTTTGCAATAAATCTCTATGTTGACGACTCTTTGTGATATAAGGTGTGCGTGAAAATTGCTGAGTAGGAGAGGTGTTGCGACTGTAATAAAAAGTCTTTTCCGTATATTTTTCTAATTCATTTTGTGGACTTCGTTCCCCATATTGGAAGGCGTGTAGGATGACTTTTACACCGACTTTACGTAATGCTTTTATCTTGTAGAATACATCAATCACACCACCATAGTTGGCAGGAAAAGGAATGTCGAAGGCGATGATATGTAAAGTCTTATTAATAGTTTAAATCGCTGCGATGTCGGACACTTAAATTGAGGCAAGCGAACAAAAATTAGAATTACCTTAAGTTTAACCAAGAGGGAGTGTCTGACACCTGTTACAAGATGAATTTCCT
>CAZQTE010000056.1:2455-12748 GCA_964595615.1 uncultured Saprospiraceae bacterium | reverse complement strand
ACAAAGATACTCACTTATTTATAATGACAATTCATCCATGAAAATATCCACTTCATCGAAATCTTGTTTTGTAATCAAAAATCATTTCTCAAATTTACGCGAACTTTTGAGCTTTATTTCCATATAAAATATCTTTTGACTTCTTTTGTTTCAATTCATATAAAATAAAATTTGTCTAAAAACTGAAAAAACTTTGGAAACTTTTAAACTATTTAAAGTTTCCGACTGTTCTTTGTACCATGAAATCGCCCGATTGTGATTTTTTAGCCCTCACAAATACACAAAACTTTTTTCAGGACAATACATGAATCAAAAACAGCAAATTTTAGAAAAAGCAGAAGAGCTCTACCTCAAAATAGGCATCAAATCGGTGTCTATGGATGACCTTGCGCGTAGTCTGGGTATTTCTAAAAAGACGCTGTATCAATATGTAGAGAACAAAAATGATTTGGTAAGTCAAATCATTGATTGTTTTATTAATGAAGAGATTGCAGTTGTTACAGAAATTTTGAAAAATTCTGATAATGCCATTGATGAAATGCTTAAAGTAGCGAAATATGTTCTTTCACAACTCCGAAAGTTATCGCCTACAGCTATTTATGACCTTAAAAAGTATTACAGAAATTGTTGGGAAACGATAGAAAGACACAATCAGTTTTTTGTCTATAACCAAATAAAACACAATATCGAACGTGGTCAGAAAGAGGAAATTTATCGAAAAGATGTCAATGCAGATATCATTGCCAAACTATATGTTTCTCAAAGTTTTCTGATTGTAGATGAGGATTTATTTCCACTTAAAGAATATGACCGAGATAAACTCTTCAATCAGTTTATCATGTACCATATCCGAGGAATTGCTTGCCCTAAAGGCTTGGAAATTTTGGATGAATTAAGAAAAAACATAACCGACAACTAAAAAATATGAGGCAAAACATTCTACTCAGCTTCGTTTTATTATTTAGCTATTTTGCTGTCAATGCACAGGAAAATACGCAACTATCGCTTGACGAAGCAGTTAACTATGCACTCCAAAATAGTTTAAGTGTTCAGAATTCTAGATTAGAAGCCTTGGACGCTGAACAACAAATCAAGGAACGCTTATCCATTGGTTTGCCTAAATTGAGTGCATCTTTGGGATACAATTATTATCTTGAAATCCCAACGAGCATTTTACCGCCATTTTTTCCCGAAACGGACTTGGCTTTTGCTCAAAATTCTAATCCAGCAGGACAGCCGATACCTATTCAGGTGACGCGTTTAGATGCGAATGGCGAACCTGTTTTTGGTGATGCACAGGAAATCCAATTTGGTCTGAAACACAATGCTACCGCTGGTATTTCCTTACAATCTTTGCTTTTTGACTGGTCTTATCTAACAGGTGTACGTGCCGCTAGAGAGTTCAAAAACTATAAGCAAGAAGAGATGAAAGTCGTCGAGCGCACAGTGCGTAATCAAGTCATTGATGCTTATTTGCCTTCCTTAATTTTACGCGAAAATATTTCCATTTTAGATAGTAATTTGATGAATTTAAAACGTCTGAAATTCGAAACTGAAGAAAGTTATAAAGCTGGTTTTGTGGAACAGTTGGATGTAGATAGATTGACACTTTCTATTGCAAATTTGGAAGTAAGTAGAGAGGCAATCACACGTCAGCAAGAGACCGTAGAAAATGCGCTTAAGTTGGCAATGAATATGTCTCCAGATGCGGATATTACGCTGACAGACAATATTGATGATTTACTATCTGAGATTTCTGCGGAAGATTTGACAGGAAAAATTGACTTAAGTAAACGTCCAGAATTAGGAGTGATTAACAAAGGGCTTGATTTGGCAGATTTGAATGTGGAGGTCAATAAAGCAGGCTACTATCCAAGTTTTTCTGGCTTTTTCAATTACCAACAACAATATCAAGGTGATAAATTGACGGACGGAAATTGGTTTCCAGTTTCATTAATTGGTTTGCAAGCGAACATTCCAATCTACAGCGGTGGTTTTCGCAAGACTCAGGTAGAGCGCGCAAAGATATTGAAGGAAACAAATTTATTGCAAAAAAAGCAGTTTGAAAATGGGACGACCATGGAAATTCAAACAGCACGTATCAATTATTTAAGTGCAAAAGACCGTTTAGCTAACCAACAAGAAAATGTTGATTTAGCAAAACGCATTTATGATACCACAAAAATAAAATATAAAGAAGGCGTCGGAAGCAGTATTGAAATTACCACTGCAGAACAACAATTGTATCAAACGCAGCAGTCTTACACGACAGCTTTATACGACCTTTTGGTAGCTAAATTTGCCTTAGAAAAAGCAATTGGGAAATAAGTTAGTTGATTGTGTTAATTGGTTGATTGTGTTAGCCTTTTCTTGAAAAATCAACATAATCAACTCATCAACTATTCAACAAAAGTTCCAAAAAGAAATAAATCAACTCAAAAAAATGAAATATACACCATTTATTCTTTTCATCAGTTTGTTTTTCATCGCTTGCGGTGGTGGAGAAACTGAATTTGCTATTCCTGATACTATCGAGGAAAAGCGCGCTTTATTAAAAACAATAAAAGCTGAAAAACAAGGGCTTGCAGAACAAGTTAGCACCTTAGACGGTCAAATCGATGAGTTAAAATCTGCTATCGAAGAGCAAGACCCAGCGGTTATCAAAACAACTTTGGTCACTACGATTCCAGTTGAAAAATCTGATTTAGAGCGTTTCACTCAAGTACAAGGAACGGTACAGACGGACGACATCGCCTCGGCAGTAAGTGAGGTCGGCGGACGCATCACACGTTTGACGGTAAAAGAAGGTTCTTTTGTAAAAAAAGGGCAACTTATCGCAGCGATTGACTTAGAGGGATTAGATAAACAAGTCGCAGAATTGCAAACTGCATTAGGTTTAGCTAATGAAGTTTATGAGCGTCAAAAGCGTCTTTGGGACCAGAATATTGGTTCTGAAATCCAATTTTTGCAAGCCAAAAACAACAAAGAACGTTTAGAAAAGTCAATGGAAACGATAAATTTCCAAAAGACAAAAGCTAATGTTTACGCGCCTATCAGCGGTTCTGTCGAAATGGTGATGACAAAACAAGGCGAAGTTGCAGGTCCAGGAGTACCAATCGTACAAATCCTAAATACAAGCAAAGTAAACGTCGTAGCAGAAGTGCCAGAGACTTTATTGAAAGCAGTAAAACGCGGTCAAAAAATCAAGATTGAATTTCCAGCACTTGAGAAAGAAGTGACTATTCCAATAACACAAGTTGGTCGTACTATTAATCCTGCTAACCGTACTTTCAAAGTAGAAGCAGCCTTAAATAATGCGAAAGGAGAGCTAAAACCAAATCTTTTAGCGATTATCCACATCAATGATTTTAGTGCGAAAGATGTCGTTATCATTGACCAAAATATCATCCAATCTGGTGTAGGCGGTGAGAAGTATGTAATGACTGTGGGAGAAGGTAATGTTGCGAAAAAGACTTTCCTTAAAACGGGAGAAAGTGCTGAGGGTCAAGTGATTGTAACGGAAGGATTGACGGCTGGGATGTTGTTAATTGATAAAGGTGGACGTAGTGTGGCAGAGGGTGATGTATTGGAAATTGAGAAGTAGGGTAATATTTTGGATGAACAGTATTCGCCCCCTAACCCCCGACCGGGGGAATTTGCTTCGATTACAATTTTTCTGTAATACTCTATTTTAGTTTTTCATTGGAAATAGAGAATTGAGTTTTATCGTAAAATTAAATTCAACGAGTTTTCCCCCGGTCGGGGGTTAGGGGGCGGCACAACCAACAAAAATGGAAAAAATTAAACAAAAATTCCGCGAGTTTGGCTTATCAAGTCTCGCGATAGATAATGCAACCAGTGTCTTTTTGGTAACTGGTATGATACTTATTTTCGGTTTGCGGGCTTACGTCAATATTCCGAAAGAGCAGTTTCCAGAGGTAAATTTTCCGACTTTATTTGTCAATACACCTTATTTTGGTAACTCTGCGAAAGATATCGAGAGTTTGGTTTCTCGACCAATTGAGAAGGAATTGCAAGGGATAGAAGGCGTGAAAAGTATTCGTTCGACGAGTATTCAGGATTATTCGATTATTACGGTTGAGTTTGAAACGACAGTTGACTTTGATGATGCAACGCGTAAGGTGAAAGATGCGGTGGATATTGCGAAAAGTGAATTGCCGAACGACATCACCGCTGACCCATTGGTGCAGGAAATTAATTCAGCAGAAATTCCAATTGTAACCGTCAATGTATCAGGTAATTATGGACCAGAAGACCTTCGTAAATACGCGGAAATCTTGCAAGATGAGATTGAAAATGTATCTGAGGTTTCGGCGGTAGCTATGAAGGGAGACGTGGAACGGGAGGTGAAGATTGATGTAGATTTACCGAAAATGGAAGCGCGTCAAGTAAGTTTTAATGACATCGCAGGTGCGATTGGTCAGGAGAACATGAATATGTCTGGTGGTGAGGTGACAGCAGCTAATTTTCGTCGTGCTATCCGTGTAAAAGGACAGTACAGCGACCCGAATGAATTGAGAAATCTAATCATCAAAAGTGAAGGTCAAGCACCTGTTTTCTTGCGTGATATTGCCAATGTTCAATTTGGTTACAAAGACCGTACATCTATCGCGCGTAGTGATGGATTACCTGTTATTTCTTTGGACATTATTAAGCGTAAAGGACGTAACTTGATTTCTGCGGCAGAAAAGGTAAATGAGGTTATCAAAGAAACGAAGAAAACCTTACCTAAAGACTTGAAAATCAGTTTGTTCAATGACCAATCTGTTAACACTCAAAACGAGGTTTCTAACTTAGAAAATTCTATCATTTCGGGTGTCATTTTGGTAGTTTTGGTCTTACTTTTCTTCTTAGGTTTGAGGAATGCGAGTTTTGTAGGTATTGCGATTCCTTTATCGATGTTGTTAGGTATTTTGGTTATTTCTGCAATGGGAATTACTTTAAATATCATCGTACTTTTCGGTCTAATTCTCGCCCTCGGTCTTTTGGTTGATAATGGGATTGTGGTCGTCGAGAATATCTATCGATATATGCAAGAGGGATACAGTCCCGCCGACGCCTCTAAATATGGAGTAGGGGAGGTAGCCATTCCGATTATCGCTTCGACGGCGACAACATTGGCTGCCTTTTTACCGATTGCGTTTTGGCCAGGTTTGGTAGGTGATTTTATGAAATATCTACCTTATACTTTGATTATCGTATTGACTTCTTCACTTTTCGTGGCATTGGTTATCAATCCAGTATTGACAATGACATTTATGAAGGTAGAAGATGCGAATGAAGAGCGTTCAGTTTACAATCGTAAAAGACGGAATACTTTGATTGCTTCGGCTATCTTCTTGTTGCTTGCCGCGGCAGGATTTATGACGAAGAATATGACGATGCAAAATATCTTCTTAATTGGTGGATTGTTAAATTTAATCAACTTTTTCATCTTCCGTCCGGGTGCTTTTTTCTTCCAAAATCGTATTCTTCCAAAATTGGAAAGAGGATATGACAGTTTTGTACGTTTCGCTTTGCGTATTCCGAGGACAGTGTTCTTAGGAACAATTGCGGCATTGATTGGGACTTTTGCTTTAATGGCAATTGCACCACCAAAAGTCATCTTTTTCCCTTCTGCTGACCCGATTTATATTAATGCTTTCGTTGAAATGCCGTTAGGTAGTGATATCGAAGCTACGAATGAAACGATGAAGAAATTGGAGGCGAGAATCGATGAAGTTATTGGAAAATATGACGAAATCGTAGATGCTGTTTTGGTACAAATTGGTGAAAATACCAGTGACCCAAACAGTCCACCAGAACCTGGTGCTTCGCCAAACAAAGCACGTATGACGATTAACTTTGTTAAGGCGCAAGACCGTGGCGGCATTAGCACTTTTGACATCATGGAAGAGATACGTGGTGTGGCTAAAGAATTCCCAGGGGTACAAATCGCCATTGATAAAAATGCTGACGGACCACCAACAGGAAAGCCGATTAATATGGAAATTATCGGGGAAGATTTGAATGACCTTTTGACGGAGTCTGCACAAATAATCAACTTTATCAACAATCAAAATATTGGTGGTATTGAAGAATTAAAAGCAGATGTTCAAGTCGGAAAACCTGAGTTAGAAATCACAGTCAATCGGGAAGCTGCCCGTCGTTATGGTTTGAGTACCGCAATGATTGGACAAGCTATTCGTACTTCTGTATTCGGTCAAGAAGTGAGTAAATACAAGGACGGAGAAGATGAATATGAGATAAATCTACGTCTCGCGCCAGAGTATCGCACGAATGTAGAATCTATCATGAATCAAAAAATCACCTTCCGTGACCCGTCAAATGGGCGCATCTCGCAAGTACCTATTGCGGCAGTAGCGAAGGTAGATTATACGAGTACTTATTCTTCGATTAAGCGGAAAGATTTAGACCGTGTTGTGACTGTTTACTCAAACGTTAATGACGGTTATAATGCGCAAGAAATTAATGATGAGTTACGTTCTTTGATGAGTGAGTATGATTTGCCACAGGGTATAACTTATGAATTTACAGGAGAGCAACAACAACAAGCGGAAGATGCAGCCTTTTTAGGAGGTGCGTTTTTGGTCGCGGTATTTGTGATATTTATCATCTTAGTTTCGCAGTTTAACAGTATCATTTCACCGTTTATCATCATCTTGTCGATTTTGTTTAGTATCATCGGGGTATTGCTCGGTTACTACTTTACAGGTCGTCCATACTCTGTGATTTTCTCAAGTGTGGGTATCATTTCCCTCGCAGGAGTCGTGGTGAATAACGCGATTGTATTGATTGATTATATCAATTTATTAGTCAAACGAAAACGAGAGAAATTAGGTTTAGCCAGCATGGCAGATATGGAATTAGATGATGTGAAAGAAGCGATTGTACAGGCAGGTTCTACCCGTTTGCGTCCCGTATTATTGACGGCGATTACGACGATTTTAGGATTGATACCATTAGCTATCGGCTTCAACTTCAACTTCTTTACACTCGTAAGTCAAGGTGACCCACAGATTTTTATCGGTGGTGACTCGACAGCATTCTGGGGACCAATTTCATGGACGGTCATCTACGGATTGATGTTCGCAACTTTCTTGACTTTAGTAGTTGTACCAGTCATGTATTGGTTAGCTTACCGCAATAAGAAAGGTGTTTTGATTGCGATTGGCGGATTAGCTGCATTAATTGTCGCGTCGATGATTTTTTAGGCTTTAATTGCTGAATTGAAAAACCGACAAATGCTTTCGAGTGCTTGTCGGTTTTTTTGTTGTTCAGTGTCGGACGCTTACATTCAACAAAAAGAAGTGAATTTGCAAACTAAAAAGCTGACTTTGATTTAAGAAGCGTCTGACACTTGTGACGATTATTCACGAAAAACAGGTCACAGATGTCAGACACTAAATTTTTATAGATTCACGAAAAAATTATAAAATCTATCACTTTTGGTTGAGTTCAAGTGTCCGACATCTACAAATAAAAGTTTTTGTTGGTATGATTTTATTATCTATGTTTGACCAATCAATTCTATAATTTTATTCTCAATAATGTCCAAATATCAAGAATTACGGTCTGTCTTAGAACGAAATAGTTTCCTCCTAAAAGAGGAGGGAACACGCATCTCTATTGGCAAAATGAAGCCGAAAGAGGAAACCAATGTTGATATAGATTTCAAAATTGCCTTGACTTTATTATTCATTGGGGTATTATTTTTAATCTTTTTCAAACCAATGCTAATTGGTGCGCTACTCTTAGGTGCAGCTATTCCTAATCTTTTTAGAGCAAGCAAAGCAAGAGCAGGACAAGAAAACATTCACGGAAAGAAAGTCATTATTGATGCTGATAAAATCAGAATAGGACCTGATATTGATTATTTTGAGGTAGAAAAACGAGACTTGAGAGGAATTAGCTATAAAATTGACAAAAAAGAGAAATTAATCATCGGCAGTATTTTCGCATTGACGGCGATAAATGGAGAGACGAATTTTGAATTATTGCAAATTGTGGGAATGGATGAAGAGGTTTTGAAAGAGGATTTGCAAGATATTGCTAATGGGATAGTTGGGATTATTGTGTAGAAAATTACCTTCTAAAATGATTTGAATTTAAAATGCTGAAAGTCAGATAGATATAAGCCTTTTTGTTACAAAATAAAATCCACCTTCATTCACCAAATCCGCATCATCCGATTATCAATCCTGAATTCTTTACTTCAACCTTTCGAGATAATATATGTTACACCCACCAATCTCAATCTTTCTCAAAAAAAATAACTTTCAAATAAAACTGAAAGTATTGAAAGACTGTTATATCTTTGTATTCTGAAATAAATGAAACGGGATTTTACCGTCAACAGACAACTATCAACCGTCAACTAAGAAAATATGACATCCATAGAATTTCTATTAGCAGACCAAGCATTGACACCAAAATTGCGTGCCATTGCCGAGAAAGTACAACGCGAACAGCGGATTACGGAAGAAGAGGGGATTTTCTTATTTGAGCAAGGCGACTTGAGTTATTTAGGCGTTTTGGCGAATCATATCCGTCAGAAAAAGCATGGAGATAATACTTATTTCAATCGTAATTTCCATGTTGAGCCGACTAATGTCTGTTTGTACACTTGTAAATTTTGCTCGTATTCTCGCCTCATCAAGCAAAAATCAGAAGGTTGGGAATATACGCACGACGAAATCATGGACATCATCAAAAAATATGATGATAAACCCGTTACGGAAGTCCATATCGTTGGAGGAGTATTACCTCAATACGATTTAAAATTCTACGCAGAACTATTCACTGCAATCAAAAAGCATCGTCCAGATTTACATGTCAAAGCCTTGACACCTGTAGAATATCACTACATTTTCAAGAAAGGAAAAGTGAGTTATGAGGAAGGAATGAAATTGATGAAAGAAGCAGGTTTGGACTCTATGCCAGGCGGTGGCGCAGAGATATTCCACAAGGAAATTCGCGACGAAATCGCAGGCGGAAAGTGTACAGGTGAAGAGTGGTTGCGTATTCACGAGATATGGCATGACTTGGGCATGCGCTCTAATGCGACGATGTTGTACGGACATATTGAAGAATTCCGTCACCGTGTAGACCACATGGAAAAACTCCGTCAATTACAAGATAAAACGGGTGGTTTCCAGACTTTCATTCCATTAAAATTCCGCAATAGCAACAATCAAATGAGCGACGTGCCAGAGAGCACAACGATTGAAGACCTGAGAATGTACGCCATTGCGCGCATTTATTTAGATAACTTCGACCACATCAAGGCGTATTGGCCAATGATTGGGCGTACTACGGCTCAAATGTCTTTAGCATTTGGAGTAGATGACATCGACGGTACGATTGATGATACTACAAAAATCTACTCAATGGCAGGTTCCGAGGAGCAAAATCCAGCATTAAGCACCGAAGAATTAGTGAAGATGATTAGACGTGTTGGTCGCCGCCCAATTGAGCGTGATACGCTGTATAATGTGGTAACGGATTACACCGACCACGTCTTTGAAGATGATGATAAATTTCAAGGGTATGTGTCCTTGCCTGTTGTTCGATAAATGTATAATGTCTAATGTTGAATGTCTAATTTCGTCTCATCAAAACGATTTTTGCATCAGTGTAGGAGATTAGATTATTTAACTAACATTAAGAAGACGAGATTCGCAAAAATTATACATTATACAATCAACATTATACATTTAGAAAATGGAAATCTACCTCATTCGTCACGGCGAAACTGATTATAATAAACGCAGAATTATTCAAGGAAGTGGTGTTGACTCTTCTTTGAATGATACGGGACGAGCACAAGGAAATGCATTTTACGAAGCGTATAAAAGCATTGATTTTCAGACAGTTATCACTTCTAAATTACAAAGAACACATCAAACTGCTGCGGGATTTATCGACTTAGGATTGCCTTGGGAACAACACGAAGACATCAACGAAATGAACTGGGGAGTCTACGAAGGCAAACCAGGTACACCAGAAATGAAGACGAAATATCGCGAGATGATTGAGCAGTGGGACAAGGATAATTTCGATTGGAGTCTAGAAGGTGGAGAAAGTGCTGCGGATTTGGCAAAACGCATCTCTCGCTTTTTAGAACACTTGAAAACTCGTCAAGAAGACCGACTTTTAGTTTGCACACATGGACGGGCAATGAGGTGTATTATCGCTCTAATGAAAGGAAAGCATTTAAGAGAAATGGAGAATGTGGCGCATGCAAATACTGGATTGTATAAAGTGAAATTG
>CAZQTE010000056.1:0-2355 GCA_964595615.1 uncultured Saprospiraceae bacterium | reverse complement strand
AACAACCACCACATCAAAAAATTAAAAGCCACCGCAGTCAGTTACCTTAACACCAAGCCATTCATGTACGGTTTGATGCACGAAGGAATGCCTGAAATGCTGGAAATGGCTTTAGACATTCCATCAGTTTGTGCAGATAAATTGGAAAGGGGAGAAGTGGATTTAGCCTTAGTCCCTGTCGCCATTCTACCAAAATTAAAAACACCCTACATCATTTCCGATTATTGTATCGGGACTATTGGTGCAGTAAAAACTGTTGGTATTTATTCTGATGTACCAATCGAAGAAATAACGGAACTCTACTTAGATTTTCACTCTCGTACATCTGTCCAATTAGCACAAATATTGATGAAAGAATATTGGAATATCAGCCCAATATTACACCAAGCCAAAGAAGGATTTATTGAAAAAATAGAAGGAACAGTTGGCGCAGTAGTCATCGGAGACCGAGCGATAGGCTTAGAAGAAAAGCACTTATATTTCTACGATTTAGGAGACTTTTGGATGAAACATACGGGCTTACCATTCGTATTTGCAGCATGGGTGAGTAATAAAAAATTGCCAGAAGAATTCATCGAAAAACTCAATAAAGCCTTTGATTACGGTATTCACAGCATTCCTGAATTGATGTATATTTTGCCGTCACCGTCCGAAGATTTTGATTTAGAAGAATATTACACCAAATACATCAGCTACGAATTAGACGCAGAAAAAAAGAAAGGCTTGGCTCTATTTTTAGAAAAATTAGGAATGAAAGAAGATATAAAATATCAAACAGTAACACGGTCGTTCCACGCCGTGTCCAAATAGCAGCTCGCTGCGTCGCACCCAATTACAACAAAAAAGGGATTGAAACACCAAGTTTCAATCCCTTTTCAAGTCTAAGCAACCAAGTCATACACCGTCCATCGTCAAGCGAAGCGGCCGTTAACCGTCTACCGTCTTAGAGTAATTTCTTAACCTCCGCCTCAATCTGACCAGCACCACGCAAGCCAACAGCAGCGATATTACCCTCTTGGTCAATCAAGAAAGTCTTAGGAATCGAGCGTACACCGTAAGTACGTGCAGGCGCAGCTTCCCATTTCTTCAAATCAGAAACGTGGTATTTCCAAGGTAAACCATCTTGCTTAATCGCACCAATCCAACGCTCTTTCGAACGCTCCATTGCAGTCTCTAACTGACCCGGCTGCTTATAACGAGCCGCAGTACGACTATCTACACCGTCCAAAGAAACACTATACACAGTGAAACCTTTATCTTTATAACGATTGTAAACATTTACCACATTTGGATTTTCCTTACGACAAGGTCCACACCAACTCGCCCAAAAATCTAACAAAACAATCTGACCTTTCAAGTCCGACAACTTGTAAGAACCACCGTCTGGAGAAGGCAAATCAATATCTGGAGCAGGCTGACCAACTGCGATAGCTTGAGAAGCACGTTGGTTTGCAAAAGCCGCTTCTGCTTGACCGATATAGGCTGCGTAGCTTGCTGCATAAGTTGTAGTCGGGTATTCCGCTTTTACTTTTTCAGCAATAGCTTTATGGATGTCCAAAGTTTTACCATTTGGTCCAAGAGTTTGGTAAGCCAAAAGCATAGAAACTAATGGATTGTTACTTTCTGCAAATGTTTTCAAGTCTGTCGGCTTCATTTCGTTATTACGAAATTTGTTTAAAGTCGTCAAATAAGCAGTTGTAGAAGGAGAACCTTTTACTTCATAGCTTCCCTTTGCTAAGTCAGATAATTCATCTGTAATCATGACATTACCTTCTGTACCGTCGATGACCAAATTACCTTTCGCCGTACCAATACGTAAGCGGTAAAGACCAGCTTCTAAAGGCTTTTCGTCTGTGAATTCAAAGAAAAAATGACCATTGCCATCCGCAGTCGTATTAGCCATTACTTGGGTAGGTTGGTTAATTGTAACCTTATCCAAAAAAACATTTAAGCCTTCTGCGCCTTTGAGTTGTCCTTCGATACCTGCTGAACCACCTGTAGCAGTTTTACATTGTATAAAAGTGAAAACAATCGCAAGTGCCGTTAAGACAGAAAAAATCCTTCTCATGTTTGATTTAATTTATGATGCTAAAGCTGATTTTTGAGTAAAAAAGTATTCTCTTTTGAAAGAGATAAATCAAATATGCAGCCAAATATTTAAATAAAATGTAATTTGTTTTTACGCAAGAAAAAAAATATAAGCTTTCTTGTCAAATACAAATTTGGGCAAATATAAGGATTGACTATGAATATTTGTTTTAAAGCTTACTGTTAAAAAGGGTTAAGGTTCGTTATGATGTAAGTAAATAAAGTCTATTGGACTATATTTTTTAAATAATCATTAATTTTTCCCCG
>CAZQTE010000055.1:0-19503 GCA_964595615.1 uncultured Saprospiraceae bacterium | reverse complement strand
TTCTATCCAAACTTTGAAGATTACCCCGAAGGTGCAGTCAAATGCGGAACACCATCTATCGGTATTTTCTTATTCTTTTGGATTGTAGGAAATGCAATTGCCTTACTTATCCATTTCGTTGATTTTATAGTCGTTTGGAGAAGGAAAAAGCGAATTTCTTAGCTTCATTTTTTATTCCCAAAACCCTCTACAAAACACCACATTAATCGGAACAAAATCTAATCACCAAAATAATACAAGTATAAGAAACCACTTTGTAAAACAATCCCCATTCACACCCAAAAAACAATCCATTCACATGTCAGATTTACATATAAGTCATAATATCTCCCTTTCAAAAAACAAGCTACCGCCAAACGATTCCAAACAAATATAAATATCGAAATCACCGCAATTTGCCCAATTCAATTCAATTACGTACATTTGGCTTGCAATTTTTTGGCAGTCGTAATTAAACAAGTAAAATACTGCCAAAATTAGAAAACTCAGCAAGTACATTAACACTTTACAAGTCGCTGATTTTCAATACTTTAAACTTTAAATCATAACAAAACGAAATTATGGGTAATTTGACATTGATTTTTCCCGTGTTGGGGGTAATCGCCTTGTTGTACACGGCGTGGAAATCGGCTTGGGTATCCAAGCAAGAGGTCGGAAATGAACGCATGGGACGTATCGCTGACAATATTTCTGACGGTGCCATGGCTTTCTTGAAAGCTGAGTACCGCGTTCTCGCAATTTTCGTGGCAGTCGTCGCGGTTCTTTTAACATTCACAGCTGACCCTGTGACTTCTTCCAAATTAGTAGGTGTTGCCTTTATCGTTGGTGCGATTTGTTCTGCATTAGCAGGTTACATCGGTATGAAAGTAGCCACTAAAGCAAACGTTCGTACGACTAATGCTGCACGTGAAAGCTTAGGAAAAGCACTTGAAGTTGCTTTTGCTGGTGGTGCGGTAATGGGATTAGGTGTTGTTGGTTTAGGTGTCTTAGGATTGGGTACATTATTGTTGGTTTTCGGCGGTATGTACGGATTACAATCTGGAGATGCGGCATCTGTAAATAAAGTAATTACAGTAATCACTGGTTTCTCTTTCGGTGCATCTTCTATCGCCTTGTTTGCGCGTGTAGGTGGTGGTATCTATACTAAAGCTGCCGATGTAGGTGCGGATTTGGTAGGTAAAGTAGAGGCTGGTATTCCTGAAGACCACCCGTTAAATCCAGCGACTATCGCGGATAACGTAGGTGATAATGTAGGTGATGTAGCAGGTATGGGCGCGGATTTATTCGAGTCTTACGTCGGTTCTATCATCGGTACTATGGTATTGGGTGCGGCGCTTATGGGCGGTGCGACAATGGCAGGTGGCGGCGCTTGGGCTGACAGTTACAATGGTCTTTCGGCTGTATTGTTGCCATTGACTTTGGCTTCTGTTGGTATCTTGACTTCTATCATCGGTACTTTCTTTGTACGTGTGAAAGAAGGTGGTGACCCACAAAAAGCATTGAACACAGGTGAATTAATCTCTGCTGTATTGATGTTGGTAGCTACTTACTTCATCGCTACGATGATGTTACCAGAGTCTTGGACTTTCGCTGGTGAAACTTACGCAAGCAGCGGTGTATTCGCGGCGGTAATCTTTGGTTTGGTTGCTGGTTTAGGTATCGGTTTCGTTACTGAAAAATATACAGGTACAGGCACAAAAGCTGTTCAATCTATCGTTGACCAATCGGTTACGGGTTCTGCAACAAATATCATTGCTGGTTTAGGTGTAGGAATGCAGTCAACTGCTATTCCGATTATCATCTTGTGTATTGCTATCTTGGGCGCACACCACTACGCAGGCTTGTACGGTATTGCTATCGCGGCTGTTGGTATGTTATCAAACACAGGTATTCAGTTAGCAGTAGATGCTTATGGTCCTGTAGCGGATAACGCAGGTGGTATCGCTGAAATGGCAAACTTACCAAAAGAAGTACGTCAACGTACGGATAAATTGGATGCAGTAGGTAACACAACTGCAGCAATCGGTAAAGGTTTCGCAATTGGTTCTGCTGCCTTGACAGCATTGGCATTATTTGCTGCCTTCATGACGACTGCAGGTATCAATGCGATTGACATTGCACAACCAAAAGTAATGTCTGGTTTATTATTGGGTGGTATGTTACCATTCCTTTTCTCTTCTATGGCAATGAACGCGGTAGGTCGCGCGGCTATGGATATGATTGAAGAGGTACGTCGCCAATTCAAAACTATTCCTGAATTAAAAGCAGCCTTAGCAGTAATGAAACGCAACGAAAGCGAAGACATGACAACATGGACTGACGCTGACCGTAAGATTTTTGATGCAGCAGACGGTAAAGCAGAATATGCAAAATGTGTTGAAATCTCTACAGCGGCATCTATCCGTGAGATGATTTTACCAGGTTTGATTGCGGTTATTTCTCCAGTACTTATCGGTTTCCTTGGTGGAGCTGAGATGTTAGGTGGTTTGATTGCAGGTGTTACCGTATGTGGTGTACTTATGGCAATCTTCCAATCTAATGCAGGTGGTGCATGGGATAATGCTAAGAAAATGTTTGAAGAAGGTGTAACTATCAAAGGCGAGAAACACTACAAGGGCAGCGAGGCGCACAAAGCGGCAGTTGTTGGTGATACAGTAGGTGACCCGTTTAAAGATACATCTGGTCCTTCATTAAATATCTTGTTGAAATTGATGTCTGTAGTGGCATTGGTTATCGCTCCGATGATTACTAAGCAAGGTATGTTTAGTTCTTCTTCTAATGAGCCAAATCCTGATAAAATGGAAATCATTCAGGAAAATGACGGTTTGATTGGGGAGGCTACTAAAGTTATTGAGATGAAATAGTTGACCAGCCTGTCCCGCATTACTATCGGGATTGTTGGTTGACAGTTGACGGTGCATGGATGACTTGCGCCTTTGACTTTTTGAAACACCCTCGTTGCAGTTGCGGCGGGGGTGTTTTTGTTTTTGAACTTTAAAATGAGTATATTTGTTTGTGAGAAAATGCTTATTGTAGAATTATAAATATCAAAATATGGAAAATCCAGTATTGAAAGGAAAGGTGAATGAGGCGCAGTTGCTTTTGTTGAAGTTTTTTGCGACCGAACCTTCTGAAAAGCACATGGAAGAGTTGCAACAGTTGGTAACGCGTCAGCGTTGGGAACGATTAATGGATGCTGCTGACGAAATTTGGGAAGAAAAAGGGTGGACGCAAAAAGACATGGAAAAAATGTCTAAAACTCACATGAGAACTCCTTACGACCGTTCAGGAGCTATCAATTTCCCCACAAAAGCATGAAAATAGTTTTAGATACTAATGTGCTTTTAACGGCAGTTTCGAGAAAGTCACAGAATAACTGGATAATTCAACATTTGATTGAAAAGCATTTTACCTTATGCGTTTCAAATGAAATACTAATGGAATATGCCGAAATTATAGAACGACACATGGGTAAATCCTTCGCAGTTTCTATTATTCCTTCGATTTTGGAACTACAAAGTACTGAACTCGTTACAAAATATTATAATTTCCTCCTCATCCACAAAGACCCCGACGACGATAAGTTTGTAGATTGCGCCATTGCTTGTAATGCAGATTATATCGTCACAGAAGACAAGCATTTCAAAGTATTAAAAACGATAGACTGGCCAGAAGTAAAGGCAATCAATATCGCAGAATTCAAACAATTACTTCTTGGTAAAAAGTAAGGTTTAAATATATCTTTGCCTATTCAAAACACCCTCTTTGCAGTTGCGGCGGGGGTATTTTTGTTTTTCCTACCAAGAGAAATGAAGAAATCATTAAAATCCTTTAGTACTCGTCTTTGATTAATGAAATTTTATTCGACGATTAATTTTCTTGTGGTTGACTTTCCTTTGTTCGTAAGATAAATCAAATAAAGTCCTGAAGGGAAGGAGGAACAATCAATATTTGTCATTTTTGCATCAGATGTATTTATTTTACTTTTGTAAAACAAGGCTCCATTATTATTGAAAATTTGAATCGTAATGTCGTCTTCCAAATCTCCATTGTCTAAAGTAAAAAATGATTGAGTTGGATTCGGATATAACTTTATCCAACTTTCCTCAGTAGTTAAGGACAATGTACTTGATACGATGTCGCTGCAATAACTTAGGTCAATTTCAGTATATGGATTTGGGTCGTGATTTGGGTCTTCGACAATATTTTCAAGGAATGATACCTTTACAATTGTATCTACCGTATTTATACAAAGTTGATGGAAATTATCATTGTCATTCACATCTTCAATTGAGGTTGGAGTATGCGCAATTAAACTTCCTGCGCTTTCTGTATAAACCGTATAATATTGATATAAATCAGCCTCGGAAATACTACTTGAAATAGGTACAACACCGCCATTCCAAACCACCTGAATAGTTTGTGAGGCATCAGTCGAACATTCTGAAATCGCCCCTTCTATCTTTTGTGCAAAAAACAAACTTGGACCTGCTGGTAAGGGAACAATATTTTGAGTAAATGCACCATTCAAATCGATAAGCTCAGAACAAGCATCTTCTTCTTCCAAAGTAAATAATTCACCAACAACGCGGACTTCAACAGGAGGATTGATGCCATTATCTCCAAATTCGCCGATTAAAAGTACTGTACGATTTTCTCCATCTTCATTAGCAGGTCGTAATGTTGCACAGATAGGAGTATGACTGTTTCCCAAACTATCAATTATCTCAAAATCGCTCTCGTCCAAACTGCTTTCGTCAATAGGAAATCTAAAATTAAGAGGCATACCATCCATATTTGCTCCTCCAGGGCAAATAAGATTTATTTGAAAAGGCATAGCATTATCCAATCCATGAAAAGCAGACACTATTGAAGTCGTATCTTGAGCTTTTAGATTATTAAAGCCAATACATAGAATAAGTATGACAGATTTGAAAAGTAATTTCTGCATTGTATTTTTTTTCTTAATTTGATAGGACAAAGATATAGTAGAAAAATTTGATATTTTAATACAAGTAGACGAAGTGAACATTTTCTGGAGTGAAGCGGGCAGTTTTTCAATTAAACCTTCTTGCAATTACGGTGGAGGTATAAGGAGCTAAATAAAAATATCAAACCTTACTTTTGTTTCCTAATTTTAGTTAAGTTTGTGAGTATAGAAACAACCAGTTTTTGACTTATAAAACAAAATCAATGAAATATCTTTCTATTTTCCTCATCCTTTTCCTTTTCTTATCAAATAATATCTCTGCACAAACAATCACAGATGCCGAATTAAAAGAAATAGAACCAAAAGTAATCGAATGGAGAAGACATTTTCATCAAAATCCTGAATTATCAAATCGGGAATTTGAAACGGGAAAGTATATTGCTGCCAGATTGAAAGAAATGGGAATTGAAATAGAAACAGGCGTGGCACATACAGGAGTTGTAGGCTTTATCAAAGGAGGAAAGCCTGGACCTACGGTTGCTTTACGAGCAGATATTGATGCTTTGCCAGTTGTCGAAGAAGTGGATGTTCCTTTTGCCTCAAAAGTTAAGACAACTTATTTAGGTAAGGATGTAGGAGTTATGCATGCCTGTGGTCATGACAGTCATACTGCAATGTTATTGGGTGCTGCTAAACTGTTGAAAGACAAACAAAAAGAACTCAAAGGAAATATTGTTTTAATATTTCAACCCGCAGAAGAGGGTGCACCAGTTGGAGAAGAAGGAGGAGCAAAATTAATAGTAAAGGAAGGAATTTTAAAGAAATACAATGTTGATGTCATCTTCGGTCAGCACATTGGTGCAGGTACTAAAACAGGTACTATTGACTATAGATTTGGAGGGATAATGGCTGCTTCTGACCGATTTGCGATAAAAATCAAAGGACAACAAGCGCATGGTTCTCGTCCTTGGTCGGGCGTTGACCCTGTTACTATTTCTGCACAAGTTATTATGGGGCTACAAACTATCGTGAGCCGTCAAATGGATTTAACAAAAGAAGCGGTCGTGATTAGTGTTGGAAAAATAGAAGGTGGCGTAAGAAATAACATCATTCCTAATGAAGTAAACCTTATCGGCACAATCAGAACGTTGGACGTAGATATGCAAAAAGAAGTCCACGAAAAGATTAGAAAAACGGTAACATTAATTGCAGAGGCAGGTGGTGCAGAAGCAGAGGTAGATATTCAAATCGGCTATCCTGTGACCCACAATAATCGAGAATTGACACAAAAAATGCTCCCAACACTTTTTAGATGTGCTGGCGAGGAAAATGTAAGAGTTGTTCCTGCAAGAACAGGGGCTGAAGATTTTTCATTTTATGCAATGGAAGTGCCAGGGCTTTTCTATTTTTTAGGTGGACGACCTGCGGATGTTGCAGAAAGTGATGCTTCCAGACACCATACGCCGATGTTTTATTTAGAAGAATCAGGCTTTTTATTAGGAGTTGAAACGATTACTAATTTGGCTTTGGATTATATGAAATTAGAGGAGAAATAGAAAGTTGGTAGTTGGTGGTTGGAAGTTGTTAGGCTTGCGTCTCATCAATTGTGACTAAAAAGGCTGTTAATTCATTTATGAACAGTTTTTGAAGAACACCCTCGTTGCTTTGTGGCGAGGGTGTTTTTTATTTTTAAATTAATTTAAATACATTTGCTTGATGCAAATAACCACCATATCAGACACTCACGGAAAACACAATCAACTTAATCTCTCCTCAGGTGACCTACTTCTCCACGCTGGCGATATATCCAGCAGAGGAAATCGTGCAGAAATAGAAAACTTCCTAAATTGGTTCAAAATCCAAGATTACAAATATAAAATATTTATCGCGGGCAATCATGACTTCTTTTTTGAGAGAAATTCTCCTGCCGAAATTGCTACATTAATACCCGATAATGTCATTTACCTAAACGACTCTGGGGTCGAGATTGAAGGTTTGAAAATTTGGGGTTCGCCCGTTTCTCCTTGGTTTTACGATTGGGCATTTAATCGGCAAAGAGGAGAAGAGATTAAAAGACATTGGGATTTAATTCCTGATGATACAGATATTCTTATCACACATGGACCTGCTTATGAAATACTGGATTTGACGACAGGAATGGTGCGCGCGGGCTGTGAAGATTTATTGCAGCGCACTAAAGAAATTCAACCGAAAATTCATCTTTCGGGGCATATCCATGAGGGCTATGGACAGGTAGAGAAGTTTGGGACGCATTTTATTAATGCGAGTGTTTTGAATGTGAGATATGAAATGGTGAATGCGCCGATAGTTGTGGAACTATAAAGAACATATCCCTATTTTTCTGGCTTTTTATAATACTCTGCTATGTCTTTAAATAACTGCTTTTTCTGTTTTCCCGTCAATTCTAAATCTTTAAAATATTTCTGATAAACGACTTCTCCTGCTTTCTTTTCGCTTGTTTTTTTCAATAGAAGACGAAGTTCTTTCGTCATTTTAGTCGAACATTTTGCAATTTGTGTAATCTGTTCATCAGTATATGAAGGAAATATTTTGAATAAATTACACAGGATTTTAATTGAAGATAAAACTACTCCTTTTTCCAATCCTTTTGCCATTCCCTTTGCCATACCTTCAGCCTGACCTTGCTTAAACAAAGTATCTGCATAACTGCCAACTATCGCCTGTGTCATTGGTTTCAATTTTTGATTAAAGGTTTTGATTTCTTCTTGGTTCAACTGATGTACTGCAAAGATATAACGAACAATGGTCAAAATGAGCCGTTTTTTCTCATAATTACTCAATTCACGCTCTACAAATGTAAACAATTCTACTGAGTTTTTCAATACAAATTTTTTGTCGTCTTTGTATTTGAACAACAATAAAGTTGGTGGCAATAAGACTCCAGAGATTTCTGACAGCAATATACTGTCTGCTATACGCCCCAAATCTACCACTTCATATTTAAACGTTGGGAGGTAGGGTTTTAGTTCAACATGGGAGGAATTCATCATGTCTGCCAATTCTCTTTTTCTCCATTCTTGTTTTCCGTGGTACAATAATATTGGGAGAATATAACCAAGTTCCTGTTTTGGATTTTCGCGGTATTGACGTCGATAGCCTTTATTTAGATAATCCAGTAGTTGCAACGATAAACCTTTATCGTAATAGCTTTTATGCTCAAATAAAAAGGTCAGTTGTACCTTTTTACCATCATCACGACGACAAGTATAAATAATATCTGCAAAATATTCTTTCAATTCTTCGTCGGTGTAACTACCATTTTCGAGTTCTAAACTATCCAAATCTAAGTTCTCCCATATTTTTTTGTCTAAAAAATGCGTAATAAAAGCACGGACTTCTCGTACAGAAGAAAAGGTTTCTTTGAAGAACTTATCGTGTATATTATTTTGCTGTAGGGGCATTGTGTGTAGTTTTTGTTAGGGTGAAGATAGAATAATAAAACGAAAACAAAAATCCCCCCAACAAACCAAAGTTCGTTGAGGGGTTAATACCAAGTATTAAATGAAGAGACTTTTGACTTACTCAAAAATCAATATCTTCTCTGTCCGAGAAAAACCATTCTCGGTCTGTATAGTCAAGTAATAACTACCTTTTGCTAAGTCTTGTAAATTTAAAGTTCTGTTTAGATTATCGACCTTTTCTATCTCTTCTGTATAGACTTTTCGACCTAAGACATCAAAGACATTAATCATCACGTCTTGTGTCTCTAAAAGTCCGCCTGAGACAGCAAAATAACCATTATTAGGATTCGGGAATACACTCAAATTCGTGATTGCGGGCACTTCCTCCACATCTTGCAAAAAGTCAAATTCTAAATAATTCATATTAAAACTAGAACCTGTAAAGAACAAGCGCATGTTTTGACGACCTTCGGTCAAATAAACATTTGCCCCCTCTGTTGTCGTCCAAGTTTGCCAGCCACCTGTTGGGGCAAAGCTGACAGTTTGCAAGACAGTTGTTCCTCCACTTTCGTCTACTAATTGCAATTGTAATTCTCCCGTTTGGTCAAGTGATGCGGTTCTAAAATTGACAGCATAAGTTCCTTGCTGCGTGACATTGATATAGTAGTCTGCATAATCTCCATTGTCAATAAAGCCAATATTTTTACCGCCTCCATCATCAAAAGTATTTTCTAAAGCGATACCTGATTGGAAATAAAAATCCTCCGCTTCTACCCTACCTGGCACTTGACTGACTATCGCTAAACGGTTTTCAACTTGCTCATAATCATAAGTCTCCAAATTCGTTCCGTCCTCTGCATCAATATCATTTCCAGTGTAAGTCATATTGATAATGTCACCAAATACAAAGGTATAATCCACCTCAAAAGTGATAATACGCGTGTTATTCGCATCCAAAGTCATACCTGTAATCGGAATTTCAAGACCACCAACAAAGAGTTGAAAATCATCCGTTGAACTTGGAATAGTCGCCGTTAATGGCTTGTTGATATTCAGCTGTACAGTATTTTCATCTAAGGTATGTGCGGAGAGAAATTCAGCAGGGATAGATGTTGTCGCCGCTTTTTGAATGAAGTTAAAACTACTCAAATTATAGTCACTTCCTTCTGAGTAAAAACGGAACTTTTGGTCACTCGGCGTTAAAATAACATCGGGAACAGTCACCGTCCCCCAGTTTTGGTAGCCACCTGTATTTGCCACATATCGCGTACCAGTGATGTCACTTCCGTCCGCATTCAAGCGGAAACTCCCGTCAAATCCTGCCGTTGCAAATCGAATTTCAATATCATAAATCGCACTTTCCTCTACATCAATATCATATTGCATCCACTCACCTTCATCAATAAATCCAACGTTAAAACCATTCGAATTCATATTGTCTTGACAAACTTCAATATCCACACCGTCGTTACGATATGCCCAGCCTTTGTTCCACGCCGTATAGCTGCCCGTAGTAACATGATAGGTAGCCAAATCTGTATCAAAGTATGCTTCTCCATTCCGTCCCATATCATAATCGGTAGCATAAACCACACCTGGCACAGACTGGGTATTGTAAGGCTTCGTGTCATCAGAATAAACCTGACGGAACATAGCATCTATCACATCGGGCTGAAATCTACAATTTTCCATGCGATAGTTTTCTGCCAATTCCATTAAGGCATCTTTGGCAAAAGTTACGCTTGGTTGTGTACCTCCATTAGACCAATAATTGAGTAACTGCGCGTATCCTGGCGATTTAGTCACCGAAAGAGGTCCTGCGATGGCTTCCACCTTTTTCATTGGCCACCATGCCCAACCAATTCCGTTATCTTCTAATAATCTAATCGCATCACGAAACCAGACATTTGAATTTTCACCACTTTCTCCTAAGTACAAAGGCACATTATGTTGTTGTTGTAAATCCAAAACCCATTGGATAGAAGCTTGGTCATTTATTGACCAATATTTGTGTGGAGAATAAACCAATTTATCATCCCATGGTGGTGTTAAACCTGTAAAATCATTCGCCCACCAGTTACCTTCGATGAAAATAATGTGATTGTCGTCATGTTCGCGAATAGCATTTGTACATTGGATATACAAATCTCGCAATACACCACTTGCCAAAGGCCAATTCGTCTCGTTCAATAAATCATAACCGCCTACCCATTTTTCATCAGCATATCTTTCTGCTAACATTCCCCATAAGGCAACCATTTTGGCTTTATTTTCATTGCTTTCCCATAAGGAAGGCTTGGTATCATCATAATCAGAAATTGCCGCATCGCCCCCTTGTCCACCTGGCGCAGCGTGCAAATCCAATACAACATACATCTCATTCTGTGCACACCAAGAAATCAAACTATCTGTCAGTTCAAAACCTTTGTCTAACCAAGTATTTTCGCCTGCAACTGGTTCATCTTCGATTGGTAAGGTGAATAAATTGTAGTGCATCGGTAAGCGAATCGAGTTAAATCCCCATGATTTCAAAGAATCTACATCGACTTTTTGGACGTTATTTTCTAACCACGCCTCATAAAATTCTTCAGTGTTGGCTTCGCCAATGAGTTCAGTTATTTTTTCACGGATTTTGTGTTGCGGATTAGCAAAACTTGCAGTTTGCAACATATAGCCTTCTTGCACCATCCAGCCACCTAAACCCATTCCGCGTAGAATGAAGGTTTCTCCTTCTTCATTGACAATATTATGTCCATCTGTGGTGAGGAAGCTTTGTGCGTTGGTTTGAAATGCGCAGAAAGCGACGAGAATAGCTACTATAATTGGGTGGATATTTTTCATCTTTTGGTTAGTTTTTATTCTAAAATGACACTATGATAAATTTTAGACAGGATTAACAAGATTACAGGATTTCTGTCTTGACTTATTCCTATTTTGACTTGCTCCTGCTTTGACTTGTTCCCGTTTTGACCATGACATAAGCTTGATAGTTTTACAAGTCAGAATTGGTACAAGTCAGAATTGGTACAAGTCAGAATTGGTACAAGTCAGAATTGGTACAAGTCAGAATTGGAAATCCTGTAATCCCGTTAATCCTGTCTAAAAATAAATTTATTCCAAAGTAAATTCGCCAGAAACACCGTCCGCAGAACTACCACCAACCATTACATCAAAATCTCCCGCTTCGATAACAAACTTTCCCTGATTGTTAAAGAAACCGCATTCTTTTGCTGTTAATGTAAAGTTGACTGTCTTGCTTTCGCCTGCTTTTAAGGCAAATTTTTCAAATCCTTTTAACTCTTTCACAGGACGCGTCACAGAAGCTACGCGGTCGCGGATATACAATTGTGTAACTTCTTCTCCTGCTACTTTTCCTGTATTTGTTACCGTTACAGAAACTGCCACTTCTTTGTCTTTCACATTAACTTTCAAGTTTTTGTACTCAAAATTTGTATAACTCAATCCATAACCAAATGGATATAATGGTGCATTCGTTTCGTCTGTATAGTGCGACCAGAACACCTCATTTTTAGGACCTGGACGACCTGTATTTTTGTAATTGTAGTAAATTGGAACTTGTCCAACACTACGTGGGAAAGTCATTGGTAATTTACCGCTTGGATTATAATCTCCGTACAATACCTCTGCGATTGCATGTCCACTTTGTGTTCCTAATTGCCATGTCTCGAGGATAGCAGGTACATTCTCTGCAGCCCAAGTAATCGCCAAAGGACGACCATTCGACAAGACTAAAACAACATTATCATTTACTGCACAAACTGCCTCTAAAAGCTCTTGTTGCAAACCTGGTAAATCAATATTCGAACGGCTACGACCTTCTCCTGATTGCATACCATATTCTCCCAACATCATCACTACTGTTTCGGCATTTTTAGCCGCTGCAACAGCTTCATCAAATCCTTTACGGTCAGAAGTATTGATAGTCGTATGTTCGTGGAAACCTGGTGCTCTTTTAGCTAACCAAGGTCCTTTGACATAGGTGATTTCATTACCTTTACGCGCCTTCAAAGCTTCCATTAATGAAACTGCGGAGTCGTTATCACTTCCCAATCTCCAGTTTCCTAATGGACTATTTTTATCATCAGCTAATGCCCCAATGACAGTGATTTTTTGACCTGATTTTGCTAATGGCAAAAGGTTCTTCTCATTTTTCAAAAGTACAATTGACTTCTTCGCTAAATCCAAAGCAGATGCTTCGTGGTCAGCGTGACGAATCAATTTCTTCTCCCGTGCTTCATCACAATATCTGTATGGGTCATCAAATAATCCTAAAGCATATTTTACGCGTAAAATACGGCGGGTTGCATCGTCGATAAGCTTCTCGTCTACTTTTCCTTCCTTGACTAAATCTGCCAAGTGTTTAATGTATAAATGCGACTCCATGTCCATATCAGAACCTGCATTTGCAGCAATTTCAGAGGCATGTTTTCCATCTTTTGCAAAGCCATGCGCCATCATTTCACCGATAGAACCCCAATCTGAAACGATAAAACCAGGGTAGTTCCAGCCGTCTTTCAAAATGTCACGTTGCAAAAATTTGTCGCCCGTCGCAGGAATACCATTCAACTCATTAAATGAATTCATAAAAGTCGCTACGTGTGCATCTGCCGCTGCTTTAAAAGGTGGTAGCAAAATATTGTATAAAGTAGAAGTTCCAACATCCGCTGTATTGTAATCCTTTCCAGACTCTGCAAAACCATAACCGACAAAGTGCTTCGCACAGGCTGCAATTGTATTATTTTTACTCAAATCATCACCTTGAAAACCAGTCACGCGTGCCTTTGCAATTTGGCTACCCAAGTATGGGTCTTCGCCTGCACCTTCCATGACGCGTCCCCAACGTGCATCACGAGAGATGTCCACCATTGGCGCAAAAGTCCAGTTCAAACCTTCTGCAGAAGCTTCGATAGCAGCAGTAACTGCAGATTGTTTTATCGCTGCCATATCCCAGCTTGCCGCCTCTGCTAATGGAATAGGTGTTACTGTTTTGTGACCGTGAATAACATCAAATCCAAAAATCATTGGGATGCCTAAACGAGAGCCTTCGACTGCTAATTTTTGCATTTCACGGACTTGTTTTGCGCCACGTACATTGAGCATTGAACCGACCATACCTTTGCGGATATGTTCGTATTTCATTTTATTGTTCCCGTCTTTTGGAGCGGGACCAGTTGGGTCAAAAAAACCAGTGTATTGGTTCATTTGTCCTATTTTTTCCTCAAGAGTCATCTTCGCTAAAAGTGCTTCGACTTTTGCCTCATTGTCTAACATTTGTGCATTTATTGCTGTGAAGGAAAATAATATTCCAACTGTTAGTAAAATTAATTTCTTCATTTTAATTACTTGATTAATAAATTAGACCCATGCGGGCAAGCTGTTAGATTTTTTATGTTAGATTTTCTAAATTTCATCTGTTATTTAAAACTTAGTATGGCTTTTTTTAATACTTTTTTATAAAATTAGATATGCCATATTTAAAAAATATGGCATATCCTTCAATGTTATTCTGGAACAAAAACCATCCTCCAAACACCTACGCCATAAAACATAGACAGCTCCAAACGGTCTTCTGTGATATTGTCAATAGTGTAAGTAATTTCGTCCTCTGGCACTAGCGTTTCTTGTTGGTCACCTACTTTGTATAAGCCCATGTATGCGCCATTTCCAATGACTTTCAATGTATTTTCTGTTGCTTCAAAAGCGTGTGTTCCTGAGTCCCAAGCCGCAAAATCTGCTGGCCAAGCATCACTCTGCTGACAACCGACCGTCAATCCCAATGCAGGTGGATAAATATTTCCACTACCATCATCATCTGCATAAAAATCGCCTTTACTATCAAAGATGTAGACGCCTTCTGCGGTAAAGGTATAGGTATCATTGAATAAGCAACCACGTCCTACGACATCATCACTTGAGTTATTCCACCAAACATCTGTCGCGTTTGGACCAACGATTAAGGCCGCTTCATCTTGAAGTAATGTCCATGTTTTAGAAGTACAATCGGTCAACATTTCTAATGCACCAAAACAAGGATTTTCTACACTCATTGTTACAACAACCTGCTCCCCTGCTCTTCCAGAACCACCTCGATTGAAAGTAGTCATTATCACATCGTAAGTGCCCTCAATTGGCAAAAAGACGTCAATCTCTGTTCCTTCGCCTTTTGGCTCGCCATCTACCTCCCAATTTGTAAGAAATACATCAGGGGTTGTATTGCGTAGTGTAAAATCATTTGGAGTGTCTCCTTGAATGATTTCAAAAGTAGCATTTGGTGGTGGTCCAATGTCTATTTTGTCTTCTACAAAAGGTTCGCATGACGCAAAACCAATGATTAAGAGTAAAAAGAATGTATATTTTTGGATAGTCATTTTTTGTCTTTTTTAGATGCGTTTTTTGAAGACCCCCTAACCCCCATTTGGGGGAACTTTCTTCGATTCTAAGTTTTCTGTAAATCTTAATAACTAAGTTTCACTTTGAAAACACAAAATTGAGACTTACAGAAAATTAAGTTCAACGAAAGTTCCCCCAATAGGGGGTTAGGGGGCAATTCACCCACGCTTTTAATACCCTGGATTTTGTCTAAACTCGCCATTACCACTCGCTACAATATCAATTTCGAATTGAGGAATAGGTAATAATTCATTTTTATTGGCTGTAAAACCTTGGTCTCCTAACTCGGCTGCTGCACGTCCTGTACGCACCAAATCAAAGAAACGGTGTCCTTCTGTTGCCAACTCTTTTTGGCGTTCCAAGTAGATAGCATCTAAAAGAGCATCTCCTTGTAAACCCGATAAAGGTTGCAATGCCACACGAGTACGAACACGATTGAGGTGACCTCTTGCATTAGGTGCATTACCTGCGCGCGCATGAGCTTCTGCGGCCATGAGGAGTACATCTGCCAAACGGATTTCGCGAACATTATTACCCCAGTTTAGCGGTGCTTCGCCATTGAGAGCACGATCTTCTGTTAGTCCTGCATACTTTCTGATACGGTAACCTGTGCTTTGGAATGAAGGTGTAAAACTTGCACCTTGAGCCATTAATTGATTGCCATCGATAATAGTATGCTCAAAACGCGGGTCATTATCTAATACTTCGACTAATTTCTCAGTCACAGGACAAAATCCATAGCCAAAAGCAAAATCTGGTCCAGCGTAATCACGGAAACCGTAAAATTGTGTATTGTAATTACCTTCTGTACCATTTCCAAAATCTCCCCAACCGCCTGCGCGATTGCTTGAGTGAACGATTTCAAAGATAGACTCTGTTCCAAATTCGTTACTTGTTTTGAAGATATCTCCAAAGTTTGCTTCTAACTCATATTGTCCACCGTCGATAACTTCTTCGAAAAGAGCTGCGGCTTCATTCATGCGCGATTCGTCATTCTGATAAAGGATTACTTTACCTAGTAATGCAGTTACCGCACCTTGAGTAATACGTCCTAATTCGTTGCCTGTAACTGCTACAGGCAATTGAGGTGTTGCTTTTGCGGCACGTAAATCTTCTTCGATTTGTGCGTAAACTTCAGCAGGGCTTGCTTGTACTTGATCGTAGATGTTGTCTTGATTTAGCACTTCAGTTATCAATGGCACATTACCGAAAAAACGTACCCAATCAAAGTAAAAATAAGCACGTAAAAAACGCGCTTCTGCTTCTGAGCGTGCTCTAAAATCTGCATCTACAGTTGTATTCTCTGCTAATTTTTGTAGGTATAAATTAGCCCGATATACACCTGTCGAGCTTTTTTGCCATAGACCTACTTGTGGTCCTAATTCGGGATTAACTGTGAAATTATCCCAAGCGACCCAACTAGGTTGGTCACCTGCGTCACTTCCACCTGCAAAGGCTTCGTCAGATGCTGCGGTCAATAAACCCATTTTCATTGTCCAGCCTGCTGTTCCTTGCCAGCCTAATACATCGTAACAAGCGACTAAGCCTTCGAACATTTCATTTGGAGTTTGGTAGAAATCACTTTCTAAACCAGTCCCCCGCGTTCCCGCATCAAGGTACTCTTTTCCACAGCTTTGTGTAAAAAACAGGCTAATGAGTACCAAGCCGAATATTTTGTATTTGATTATATTTTTCATTGATTTTAATTTTTCTTGATGCCCTGCATTTTACAATGTCAAGCATTTTTTTTAGCGTTAAAACATGCCGTATTAGAGCTTAAAATTTTGCATTGACTCCGAATAGGAAAAAACGCGGCTGAGGATAGAAACCTCTGTCAATACCTAAACTACCTCCATTTACTTCTGGGTCTAAGCCGCTGTATTTTGTAAGAGTCAATAGATTATTTCCTGAGATATAAACTCTAATGTTGCGATAGCGTATTTTATCACTAGTAAATCTTGGAATGGTATACCCTATTTGTAAAGTTTTAATACGAAAGAAAGAGCCATCTTCTAGGAAAAAATCTGAACTACGACTAAAATTTCTATTTGGGTCATCTCTATGTAATCGTGGATATTCTGTAGAAGTACCTTCCCCTGTCCAACGTCCGAGTGCATCTGCTGTCATATTTGCTCTTGGTAAGTCAAAACGACGAGTAGCTTTGAATACTTGGTTTCCTGCGACACCTTGACCAAACATTAATAAGTCAAATTTCTTCCATCTGACGGAAATATTAGTACCATAAGTCCATGTTGGAGTTGGATCGCCAATTATAGAACGATCTTTTTCATCAATAATTCCGTCATTGTTGATATCAACAAAACGTAGGTCTCCAGGTGCTGTTTGTTCGTTTTGAAATGCGTGTGCATCTACTTCGGCTTGATTTTGAAATATACCGTCGGTAGTATAGCCATAAAAAGCACCAATTGGGAAACCAACTTGTGTACGCGTAATCTCTACGCCAGAAGGACCATAGGTTGCTCCTGGTTGAAACTCTACTTCTGGACCTAAGTTTGTGACAACATTTTCTGAGTAAGAAATATTTCCAGCAATGTCAACTTTTACTTTCCCAATATTAGCTAAATAACTTAGTTCTAAATCAACTCCTTGGTTTTCAAGTGTTCCAATATTACCTGATAAACCTCCAATCCCAACATACCAAGGTGTTGCAATTCCTCCTAATCCATCTACTGTTCTATGCTTATAGAAATCTAGCGTTACGCCGATTTTACGAAAGATTTTTGCATCAAAACCAATATTAGTTTTGTATGTACTCTCCCAGCGAATATCAGGATTAGACAAGCCGTTAGGCGTAGAACCATTAGTCAAGAATTCATTCTCTCCAAAAGAGTAATTGCGTCCACCACCGATGGTAGAAATAAAACTATTACCATTAATATCATCATTACCATTAATCCCCCAAGATGCACGTAATTTGAAGAAATTAATAACATCACTATCGGACAAAAAGCTTTCATCAGAAGCAATCCACGCAGCAGAAAATGCAGGAAATAGACCGAATTTATTGTTCTCTCCAAAGTTAGAAGAACCATCACGACGAACTAAGGCTGTAAGTATATACTTCTCCTTGTAGTTATAATTCAAGCGCCCAAATGTAGATGATTTTCTACTAAAGTACTCAAATCCTCCAAAGATTTGGTCCTCTATCGGTACAAAGTTACTTAACGAAGCCTCTTCTATTGTTGAAAAAGGAATACCTATTTTCTCTCCACTAATTCCTTCTCCTTTAGATTGTTCAGCCACAGTACCTACAACAAACTTTACTTTATGTTCGCCAAACCGCTTATCGTAAGTCAATGTATTCTCAAAAATATAGTTGAAACCATTATTTTTACTTCGTGAATAACGATTGCGTTCGTTAAAATTTGTCGTATTTAAAAAATGAATAGGATTAAGACCTTCTCCTCCCCAAAATGCTAAATCGCCACCGATAGTAGAGCGAAATTGGAAATTATTAAACAATTTAATTTCAGTAAAGAAATTACCAACAATCTTGTCACTCCAGCCAAATCCATCACCAACAGATAAAGCAGCAACAGGATTAAGCACTTCTGATGTTACCAAGTTCGAAATACCATAAGGAATACTATCAGCATTAGTAACTCGATTTTCATTAGCATACCAAGGAGCATTATCCAATAAATCCTGATTTGTTTCCAAAATAGGAGTAATCGGATCAATATTTAATGCTCTACTTACAGACCCGCCAAACTCTGAGTTCGTCGAAATACCACGAGACTTAATTTTAGTATATGCAATGTTATTTCCAAAAGTGATATTGTCAGTTATTTTGTGTGTAGAATTCAAACGAGTGGTAAAACGTTCAAAGTTTGATTTCTCCTGTGCAATAATTCCTTTCTGATTGAAGTAACTAAATGATATATAGTAAGATGATTTATTGTTTCCTAATGAAAAACTCAAGTCATGGTTTTGCATTGGTGCATCATTATTAAAAATAGCAGCTTGCCAATCTGTTCCTTCACCAAGCGATTGTGGGTCCTTATACAAAAGCGTATCACCCGCCGCTGCCCAAGATTCATTGAGTAAAGTAGCGTACTCCGTTGCGTTCAAAACAGCTAATCTTCGTGACGGTGCTTGTGTACCAAAATAAGAATTATAGTTTACTTCGTTTCGCTCTGTATTTCCACCTTTTGTAGTTACCAAAATAACCCCAGGTGCTGCACGAGATCCATAAATACCAGCGGATGCCGCATCTTTTAGTACTTCAATAGACTCAATATCTCCTTGATTAAGATACTCAATACCACCGTCAACAATAACTCCATCAACTATATAAAGAGGAGTGGCATCATCAAATGTATTCGTACCACGAATACGCACCAATGCTCCATCTCCTGGCTGTCCTGAACCTAATTGAACTCGGACTCCCGAAGTGCGTCCTTGTAAAGCATTTTCAATTCGCAGTAATGGCATATCCTCTAAATCCTTAGAGTCAACTTTGGAAATTGCCGCTGAAACCACTTTCTTCTTCTGAGTCCCATAACCCACAACAATCACTTCATCCAAATTCGCTACATCTTCCTCTAAATTAACATCAATCAGCGTTTGACCGTTGACAGGCATTTCTTTAGTAGAAAAACCAGTATAAGAAAATACCAATATTGCATCGGCATCTTTTACAGTCAATTCATATTTTCCATCTAAATCTGTGGCAGTTCCACTTGTTCCACCTTTTTC
>CAZQTE010000054.1:1598-19587 GCA_964595615.1 uncultured Saprospiraceae bacterium | reverse complement strand
ATTCTTTAAAATGTAGTTTAAAAAAAAATGTGTTTCTTTGTTCATTAGCTTCTAACAACTCACCATAAAAAAATGTCATGCTCCAGCGTACCCTATTTTGCATAGTCTTTTGCCTTTTCCTGTTCCATACTAAGACACAAGCGCAGCCAGAACCCTGCGGTCCAGATGCAGCTATGACTTCCTTTTGCATTGATGCTTGCGTTGTTTGCGATATTGACGGCTTTACGGGGATTAATAATCTAACAGCACAAGGACAAGGCTTCCCTCAATTTTGCACGATTGATTACAATAATATGCAGTATATTTCCTTTGTGGCAGGTACTGTAAATTTGACTATTGGTGTGGATGTGGGGACATGCATGGGCGGGCTGAATAGTTTGGAAGTTGGTTTTTTTGAAAGTTTAGATTGTGAGACCTTTGTTCCCATTACAGATTGTGATACTGATATTCCTTCTAATACTACTCAAACTTTTACTAATATTGTCCCTCTGACAGTTGGGCAATATTATTACCTTGTTATCGACGGTAGTTCGAGTGCCAATTGTGATTGGACGTTTAATGTCTTAGAAGGTTCGACGGAAATTTTACCTCTTGAAGATTCAGGTATTTTGACTAATACTACTGTTGGTTGTCCTGAAATACCTGTCACCTTTACTACTAGTGGTGAGTTTGGTGCTGCGAGTTATCTTTGGACAGTAGATGGTGTTTCTCAAATAGAAAATGATTTAGAATTAACCTATGATTTTCCCGAAGATGGTACTTATGAGATTTGTGTGACTGCATCCAATGTATGTGATGAAGCGCCCCCGACTTGTACAACGGTGACGGTAGTTACACCAGAAACACTAGTCATTGAAGAAATTCTATGTGACGGCGAATGTGTAGAGGCAAATGGTGTGCAGTTTTGTGAAACGGGTTCTTATCAAGAGACTATTACTTTAGATAATGGTTGTGATAGCCTGATATTTATTGATATAGAAGTCCTCCCACAACCACAAAATAGTATAGACCTTTGGATTTGTAATGACCAAACTTTTAGTGTGGGGAGTAGCACTTATAATCAAACAGGAAGCTATCTTGATACAGTACAAACTGCGGACGATTGTGATAGTCTTGTCTTTTTAGATTTGCTGGTAATTGAGTGTGAAATCATAGGGACAACAGAAGAAATTCCCGTGCTGTGTACAGGGACAGCTACTGGTACGCTTATCTTTTCCGTTGACCAAGGAACACCGCCATTGACCTATGTTTATACGAACATTGAAGACGGTACTATCACGGGCACAGGTATGACTAATTTGCTCGTCAATAACGAAATTCCAGCCATACCTGTAGGAACGTATCAGATTTACATTAGTGATGATTTTGGTAATGATGTGGTTGTCTTACAAGAAGTTACAGAACCATCGCCACTAGTAATAAACCTTGTACCAAGTGATTATAATGGTTTTAATATCAGTTGTTTTACGGACTTTGGGGAACCTGGAGATGACGGTTCATTGATAGCTGAAGTTAGCGGGGGGACACCACCTTACGACTATTTTTGGAGTGACGAACAAATTACGCAAACAGCGATAAATTTAGAAGCGCAAAATTATTCTGTGACGATATCTGATGCAAATGAATGTATGATTGAAGCCAATTTTACGCTCACAGCACCTCCGCCAATAGAGCCTTTTGTCAGTTTTATCGACCCTAATTGTGACGGAGAAGATACAGGAGAAATCAGGGTAGATACCGTCACAGGAGGAACGCCAGGCTATTTATATACAATTACAGACACCGCATTTTTGGAAAATACACTCTTTACAGATTTAGTAGAAGGCGAATATGATATGCTCATTCAGGATGCCAACGGCTGCATTGAAATCATAGAAGGCACATTGACTGCCGCAGATATTCCAGAAATAATGTTTACAGAAGAACCTACCATTTGTTTAGGAGATAGTATACAATTAGTTCCCTTTTTATTAGTAGATACATTGGCTAAAGTAATGTGGTCTAACGCAAACACACTTAGTTGTGCGGATTGCTTAGAGCCTTTTGCGCGTCCTTTTAATGACACGGAATATGGCGTAGTAGTCACTTCCACTGACGATTGTGTTGACTCTACACAAGTTATGATTACGGTCATCAAAAAGCGTCGATTTTTTGTACCTAATGCCTTCTCGCCGAATGATGACGGAGTTAATGATAAACTCTTCCCATTTGGTGGTCCTGAAGTTGTCGAAATACAATCTTTTAATATTTATAACCGCTGGGGAAGTCAAGTCTATAGTGCAAGAAACTTTCAAGCGAACGATTCTGACTTCGCTTGGGATGGTACATTTAGAGGCGAAAGAATGGATCCAGGAGTTTTTGCTTGGACAGCGAGTGTCCTATTTCTAGACGGAGAAATTGGCTTGTATAGTGGGGATATCACTATTTTAAAATAGTGGGGCTTTTAATTTTGGTAGTGGGTCAAAATGGTGGATGCTCACGTGGTGACTCAAAGTCACCTTGTGAGTAAAAGTTATGCATCAGTCGTTTTCACCTACTACCTTAATTTTAATGCCTATATCCCTTCCAAGTTCCGCCATAGCGGTAAAAGGCTCCTTTTTGATGCACTTTACAGCAGCTTTCACAAACAAAAATCCAAACTTTCCCTTTTTGAATCTGTACACGGTACATTGTTGTTTCTTCTTTTTTGCAGGTGTGGCAGATTTTAGTTTTCATACAGCTTTAACAAAAAGGTGGAGTTAGTGTTGAAACGAAATAATTGCTTTTATTTAGTCCGATTCCAAACTACTGGAAAAGCGAATTTTTACCAAACAAAGTACTGTGATTGTTCTTTATACTAATGAAAGTTGTCGTGAAATTATGAAATCACAGGTGTAACTTTCTTATTTTCTAACCAATAAAATTTTATAAATCATGGAAGCGACCTGCAAAAATTGTAACCACTGGGAACAAGAAGAAACGCAACAAAATAACCTCGGAGAGTGCGATGTATTAGGAATGGACAGCAACGATACGATGTTTGTCTTACCTGTCATTGATAATGATGCGAAGTCAAATGCGAATATTTTGACCAACGCAGATTTTGGATGTAATCAATTTAGCGCGGAATAATTTTTTCTGCTAGAAAGCAAAAAGCGTCGTCTTCAAATTACTTGAAAGCGACGCTTTTTTATGCGACTAAAACTTTTATTTCGCAGTTAAAGTAACTGAACAAAAGTAATCTGGTTTTCTAAGCACATCTTTTCTCGCCTGCTTTCCTCAAAAAAGACATCCGTAGCCGAGCTACCGATGCTCGGCACACAGTATGCAAGACTTTTTTAAGAAAAGCAGACAAAAAAATCTTGCACTTAGTAATACCAGATTACTTATGTCCAATTACTTAACTCCTCTTCCTCTGGTAAATAAACCGCCGCAGGATAAGTGTATTTTTCTTTAAATAAATTTCTCTTTGCTTCATCAATTCCAAATTTGACTTCCAAATAATTATCCATACCTCCAAAGTCATTTTCAATAATGTCAAACACCTTCTCAATATATTCCTGCTGTACTAAAAATAGGGCAGCGGTTGTTTCCTTATCTAAACCCGCGTAGCGCAATTTTTTCATGGAAGCTAATGCCTTCTCATATTTGTAGTAATTAGACATCAAATATTCACTGATGATTGTCTCTTTGTCCACGCCCAAAATGGATAAAATTATCGCAGTAGCATAGCCCGTCCGGTCTTTGCCGCCTGTACAATGGTATAATAATGGCTTATCTGTCACCAACAATTTATCAAATAAAGGCTTGAAATCTAATACAGAACTATCCGCAAATTTTGACATAACGGTCGTGAAAAGTTCCTTCGTCTCTGCACGTCTTTCTCCAAAGAATACACGGCGTTTCATTTCTTTATAGGCTTTCCCCTCTTTGTCTACAATCGGTAATTGAGTATATTCTCCCTGATAATCATCAGGCAAGCGGTCAGGGGATTTTCCAATTTCAATATCATTTCTAAAATCAAAAACCTGTTGAATACCCAAAGCTCTAAAACGGTCAATATCGGCATCTGTTAACTCTTCTAAACGTCCAGAACGATAAATCATGCCCCACTTTGTATAACGTCCGTCGGTCGTAGGAATACCACCAATATCTCTAAAGTTATTAGTTCCTTGCATCGGTATTAGTCGCTCAGAAACAATAGCTGTATCCTGCTGTAAAGTATCAATTATACCAAAAAATAAACGGGCTGACTGTTCTTTATTGTCAATAACAGTTTGTTTGTTATTTGCAATTTCTGCTACCTTTTTAGTCCAATCTATAGAGGTGGGAGAGATGCCTTGATATATTTTATAATTTCCTGGCGTAGCAAAATTTATAGTATAAGAACCCTCAGGATGATGCAATACAACAATTTTTTCTTCAAAAGTCAAAGTGCGTTCCCCTACTATAAAATTAGATTTACCCAAGAAATAAATAAGCAAAGCCAAGAAAAAAATAACAACTAAGATAATTAGTAGAATACGCATAAACAGAATTTGATTTCTGATAAAATGAAGTTTTAAAAGCTGTTTTGTCCTTACTAAAGGGTCACTTGTAAGCCAACTGATGCAAAATGAAAGAAGGCAAAATTATAAACTTGGTCAACATCTGCCCCGCCTTCTATTACACGATAACCTGCCCGAATGCCTACCCGCGAGGAAGCTTGATAAACAAGACCTAAAAAGACATCTTCCGCACGCCCAACAGGACCAACTAGTGCATCGCCTTTGAGTGCTAAGGACAATTTAGAATTAAAATCATAACGCGTATCAAAAGACAACAAAGGAACAAAACCTAAATCAGTATTAGAAGCGAAGATTTCATTTTGGCTCAAAGATATTTCTGCATCTCTGACTAAAAGCGTCGCCCCTGCACTCAATTGAAATTTTTCTTTATTGATAAATTTATAGCGATAAGCAAGACGATAGGTGTTGAATTGATAGCGACCAGTTGCGTTTCCAGCGGTAAACTCTTTGCCCTCAAAACTAAGGGTAGGCAAATTAAGACCTGTGGACTCTACCACTAAAGGCACCGCTGTTAGCTCAATTGTATGTTTATCTGCCAGTAAATAAGCGGCTTCTGCGCGAAAGTAAATAGGTGTTTGTGTGTCGGTAAAATCATTTTTTAGAGAGAAAAATGTTCCTAATTCTCCTCCGCCATTGGGGGCACGTACGTCGTTGTATTGTGTGAATGCGAGACCAGATTCAGTGCTTATCTTTAGTTGCGCAAAGGCAATATGAAATGTGCTGAAAATTAGTAATGCGGTAAGTAGTAAATTATTTTTCATGTTTTATATTTTTCGATAAAACGAAGGATAGAGGTTAAGGTTCATAAAGTCTATTATAAAATCTGTGGAGACTTTCTTTTTTGAAAAAAGACATATCTTGTGTTTTGTCTCGTTCACAAAGTCTATTTGGATCTTTATGAAATCGGTTGGTAAAGTTTGACATTCGACTTTGAGTCACCTTTTGAGTAGCGTCCTATGATTTACCAACCAAAATCATAAAGAACCGTCTATTTCATAAATAATTACAAGTCAAAGAATGAAAAACGTTAACTTATCTTTCCAACTCGTGCCCGTCAATGAGAAAAATGCCTATCCTATCATTGACGAAGCAATTGCTGTTATTCAAGCATCGGGGGTGAGGTATAAAGTCACCCCTTTTGCGACGATATTGGAAGGAGAACTATCCGAACTTTTACAAATTGTCATTGAGGCGAAAGAGGCAGCCTTGACTGCTGGCGCAGAAGAATTATTGTTAAATATTCAAATACATCTGAAAAAAGGAGAAAGTGTGGCGTTTGAGGATAAGACGAGAAAGTTTGAGTAATTTGAATTTTTACATTTTATAAAAGTAATAAGTCTAATGAAAAAAATCTTTATCTGGGTTGGATTTATTCTCGCACCTTTTCTGATTATGTTTGTGGTAAATGAGAGTGTAAATGCACCCACCACCAAAAATCTAAAAGATAAATGCACCCGCTATTGTCACAATGTCACCTGTACCCACGGCAATGAAATTTACGAAAAATATGCAGGAACATGGTTTGCTGACACTGCTAAATATCTTTATTCCAAAAATATCATTTGGCTACATAATAACCCCTTTGGCTTATCTTATCGCGCAATAAATTTAGTCATTTACGTCTTCGGTTTACCTCTAATTATGGCATTATTACTCGGAAATATAATCAGAAAATCATGATAAATATAGATGAATTCAGTAAAGCACTTTATTGGTATTGTACAGACTTTTGTATCAATTCGGCAAATTTACTTGGTATCTCCTATGTAGAATTCAATTTTATCTTATTTTTGATTGTCTTTCCTATGATATTTCTGATTTTGTTATTTCTGAATCTGCGAATATTATGGAGGAAGCGATTTTGATAAACAAACAAAAACAAAACAAAATGAAAATTCTAAAGTATTTACTTTTCCTCATCATCGGTCTTGTTCTTGCATTTCTCGCTGTCGGTTTTATTCATCCTACAGTAAATTATGGACACGAAATTACCGTCAATAAATCTATAAAAGAAGCATGGGCTGTGCAACAGGATGCGTCTAAATATGGACAATGGCTCGAAGGATTTAAAAGCATTGACTTGATAGAAGGCGAAGCTGGAAAAGTTGGGAGTAAGTATAGAGTTATTGTACAACCAGAAGGTCAGCCAGATTTTGAAATGATAGAAACGGTTGCTTCTGTAAAAGAATTTGACCATATCCAATTGCTCTTTGACACGGATATGATGCTCTTTGACCAGACTACATCCTTTGCCGAGGCAGACGGAAAAACGACCATAAAAACAGATTCTAAAATAAATGGAAAAGGCATAATGATGCGTTCTATGTTCGCAGCAATGGAAATGTTTGGTGGTTCATTCACAAAGCAAGAAGTCAAAAATATTGAAGCATTGAAAAAGGTAATAGAAGAGAATACGACGGATTATTATCCTGCGCCAGTTGTAGTCGAAGAGGAGGCTGCAACAGAGGAAGATACTGTTCAATAATTATTTTATGCTCACCCTAAATCATAGGGTGAGCATAAAACCGTGTAATAAGTAACGCGTCAAAAATAAATTATTGATTTTTCTATGTCGTCTCCTCCAAAACCAAAGCCCCTTCAGGCGCCGCAATATCCATAAACCCAGGTTGCTCACTTACAATATCCTGCCACATCGGCTGAAAACTAAAGTAACCCGCTAATGGAAAACCTACCTCATAATTACGCGTCCTCAAAGCCGTCTCGTGGTCAATTTTGATTATTTTATTTCCCGTAGACTCCGCCAATATCTGCGACTGACAAGTCCGTTCCATAGTCACAAACCAAAAAATACATTCTTCAATACTCTTCCCGACAGTTAGCAAACCATGATTTTGCAAAATCACAGCTTTTTTGTCTTCCAAAGCTACTCCAATTCTATCGCCCTCACTTGTATCATTCACCACGCCCGTATAATCATTAAAAAGTCCATGGTCTTCATAAAAAATGCAAGAATCCTGTGTAATCGGGTCTAACTTTTTCCCAAAAGTAGAAAAGGTTTTTCCATAAATACTATGAGAATGCGCCGCCGCCACAACATCAGGACGTGCCTTATGTATCGCGGAGTGAATCGCAAAAGCTGCTGCGTTTAAATTTTTATGTTTACCTGCTACGATTTTCCCTTCTTCATTCACCAATATCAAATCAGACATTTTGATTTGACGAAAAGAAACCCCAAAAGGATTTACCCAAAAACAATCTGGATACTCAGGGTCGCGGCAGGTGATATGTCCCGCTACGCCTTCCGCAAAACCAAATTTACCAAAAATGCGAAATGCACCTGCCAGCATTCTTTTTAAGTAAAATCGCTGTTCTTCAACGGTATCAAATTTTGGATAATTAATTAGCTTTTCTATACCTGGTGGGTTTGCTACTGCCATCTTTTTTCTTTTTTTGATAAGGTATTGATTTGGATTACAAAATAGATTTTAAATAATACTTAGAGACTTCAAGTAACTGTCTATATCTGCTTCAATTTTCTCAAATAAAAAGCAATCTTTGAAGTTTGTATTAGTAGAAAGTATAGTCGAAATCTTTGTGATTTTATTTTTATAGGCTCTTATCTCGTCACTAATTTGAGTTCCTGTCAAGCCTTTATTTTTGATTGTTTCAATTTGTTTATCTCTCAATATTTCGTAAACTCTATTTAGAGTCATCAAAACAAAATTATCTTGTAGGGTATGTCCTTGAACAAATAAATAAGCATTGTCCTTAGATAAACCTTTGACGTTTAGTACCTTTTCAAAAATTCTAACACTCTCGATTAAGTTTGGAAACTTTGTTTCTAAATCATTATTTTTAGTATCCACATTGTTTCGAATAGTTCTCAATGCTTTGGGGAGTCTCTCCATAGTCGGCGTTTGACTCATTTTTATATACTTTATAAAATCACTAAGAGGAAATTCATTTTCTCGACCTTTTGCGTAGAAAAATAAGTTCCATAAAAGCAAGTCATAAATAGAATTTGAATACTGTTTGAGTAGTTCTACAAAGTCAATAGTTGCCGTATCGCTGAGTGTCGCAGTCGTACAAACTTCCTCTAAACTATCACTATAACATCGATAATTTTCAATGGAGTAAGTGTAAGTTTGCAGAATAAAAGGATTAACATTAATCTTAGTCGCAGTCGCCTGCTTATCTGCGCTTTTGTATTGTTGATGCAGCAGATAATCGTAATCACTATCAACACAAATAAGCAAAAAACGACCTAATTGTTCTTCGGAGAAAAGCGTGAGCATATCATTACTACGCTTTAAAACTGATACTTTGCCTCTTTCGATATGAGTATTTGAGGGCAAACAAATTTTGAATTTAATATCAGGAGATTGATAGGGTTTCAAAATATTTGACCAAAACGCAATATCTTCATAACTCTCCACATAAACTGTCACCTGATTTGGGGCAGATTTTGGTTGCAAACGATTGGCCGCTTCTAAATAATCGGAGTCTAAGTAATCAGTAAATGAGGGCATTTGTTAAGCGTTTGAGGTTTCTTTGACAATCAAATCCTCAATATTAAACACTTTATCAAGCCAGCCATTCATGATAATTGCGGGAGAGTGCGTGGCAATGATGATTTGTACATTGGGGTTGAGTTCGCGCATATAGCCGAGTAGCTTTTTTTGCCATTCGATATGTAGCGAAATCTCTGGTTCGTCCATAAAAAGAACGGTTGGTTTTTGATTTTGGACTAAGACGGTTAAGAGAATAATGAGTATTTGCTTTTCTCCTGAGGATAGTTGATAAGGTGTTATCTCTTTTGTATCGTCCAAAAGAAAGTTGATTTCATTAGAATTTTGGTTGACTTTTTTGCTCGTCTCCGAAAAAAGCTCATTCAACATTTCGATAAAAGCACGTTTGGGTGCTCTTAGGTTTTGAATTTTATTTTTATCTACAGAGTCTGAAAAATCAACTATTGCATCTATGTATTTACTAATATTTAATTGATAGTCTAAATATTCCTTTTGGAGTTTGTAGATTTGCCAGTCTAAATCTGTTTCTATAAAACTATTTGACAATTTTTGAATGGCTTCAGAATGTAGTAGAATATTGTCGAAAGTACTGATTAAATTTGTTGAGGGAAGATTTTTTTCATATTTAATTGAATAATCCAAGCCAGACTTATTGTCTGTAAGTTTAATTTTTGAATTGCTGCATAATATTTCAAGTTCTTGTATTTGACCTTTTCGATTTTTAAGAAGAAACGAATTTTTATTGACTGTAGCGATAGCTTTATAACAAAGCTCAATAATCGTACTTTTCCCACTACCATTCTTCCCCGAAAGAATATTCACATCCTCATTCAAGTCCCAAACAATATCATGCTTTCCCCAAAGTCCGAAGAGCTTAATCTGTTTAATAAAATTCTTATTTTCTATTCCGTTTTCCATAAGTATAACTTTGTTATTGCGACAAATATAACGGATTTTTCAAGAACATTTGCAATTCCTGCAATTAGTCAATCAAAAACATTAACCCCTCATTAACAACAAAATCCTTGTTCTACCACAAAATTCATCCTATTTTGCACTATCAAGACAATACCGATAATTATCGGCACAAAAAAACACCCTCTGGCAACCTTTTTGCCCATTTTTTACGTTAAGTAAGCACGAAAGAATATATAGAAGATGTAAAGGTGTCGAACACTTAAATGGATAGAAAGAATAGAAATTAAGAATTTGCAAAATAATCAAGCAAAAAGTAGTGTCTGACACCAGTTACAGACTAAGCAAAAACAGGTGTCAGACGCTTACTTCTAACTAATTTTAGAGTGAAAATTTTCGACTTTAAAAAATTTCAAGCGTCCGACACCCCAAGAAAAGAACAGGTTTTTAGTCGTTCTTGGTAACCACCAACTAACAACTACCAACCAACAACTACAAAAAAGAATGGCTCAGAATAGCAACTATCAGCAATTAATCACCAAACTCGATGCGTTCATTCGCAAATATTACCTCAATCAAATCATTCGCGGTACGCTGTACAGTTTGGCTTTGATTGTCGCTTTATTTGTGGCGTTCAACTTGTTGGAGTATTACTATTACTTCGGACAAAGTGGGCGTAAGACAATGTTTTACTCTTTCATTGGAGTGAGTAGTCTTGCTCTTGTGGGCTGGGTTTTATTGCCTTTAGCGCGCTATTTCAATTTGGGAAATGTAATTTCTCATTCCAAAGCAGCTTCTATTATCGGCGACCACTTTGGAGATGTGAAAGATAAATTGCTCAATATTTTGCAATTGAAAGACCAAGCTGACAGCAATCCAAATGGTTTATCCGCAGGGACTGAATTGGTCATGGCGAGTATCAACCAAAAAAGCGAGGATATCAAAGTCGTACCTTTCAAAAAAGCAATTGACTTGTCTAAAAATCGTAAGTATTTACGTTATGCGGTGCCACCGATTGCCTTATTGCTGTTGATTTTATTTGTGAATTCTGCCTTGATTACCGATAGTACGACACGTTTGATTAATAATGGTCAAGATTTTTCTCGCCCTGCCCCTTTCCAATTTGAAGTAGACAAAGAAGATTTGTCCGTTGTGCAATTTGAAGATTACGCATTGACAGTAAAAGTGGATGGAGAAGTATTGCCAAATGAAGTTTTCATTGATGTCGATAATTATCAATACCGTTTGACCAAAGAAGACCAAAATACATTCTCTTATCGCTTCTCAAATGTGCAGAAAGAAACGCCGTTTAAGTTGTTTTCTGGTGCGGTGAATAGTGAAGGATATGAGTTGAATGTTTTGAAAAAGCCCAATATCACAGGTTTTGAAGTGAAATTGGATTATCCGAATTACTTAGGACGCACAGACGAAGATTTGACAAGTATTGGTGATTTGGTTGTACCTGTCGGAACAAATATCGACTGGGTTTTCAATTCTCAAAATACAGATGCCATTGACATCAAATTCGCTAATGAAGCGGAGAAAACAGAAGCAGTTCGCTTTTCTGACGAGTTATTTACTTATAAGAAAAAGGCGATGCGCGATGAAGGATATAAGTTGTATATGTCAAATGCGGCATTGCCAAATGCAGATAGTATCAGCTACACAATCACAGTCGTACCAGACCAATATCCAACGATTAAAGCAGAAAAATTTCAAGATAGTTTAGATGCTAAATTGTTGTTTTTTGTTGGGGAAGCAAGTGATGATTATGGACTACGCAATTTGACTTTCAATTACCGTATCAAAAGCGAAAAAGGTGTAGAAGGACAATTACAAACTACGCCAATTCAAAATCCAACAGGTAAAGCGACAAGTTTTGATCACACTTTTGATGTCATGGAATTGGCATTGAAACCAGGTGATGAAGTTTCTTATTTCTTTCAAATATTTGATAATGACGGCGTAAATGGTGCAAAATCTGCGCGTACTAACTTGATGGTTTTTGAAATGCCAACGGTGGAGGAATTTGAAGAAATGGAAGAGGAGAATGAAGACGAAATTAAAGATAAACTGAAAAAGGCATTAGAAGAAACGCGGGATATTCAGGATGATATGAAGAAAATGCGCGAGAAACTATTGCAAGAAAAAGATTTGGACTGGCAGGATAAGAAGGAATTACAGAAGATGTTAGACCGCCAAAAAGAATTGGAAAAAGAAATAGAACAGGCGAAAGATGCTTTTGAGGAGAATTTGAAAAATCAGGAAGAATTTTCTGAAAAAGACGAAAAAATTCAAAAGAAGCAAGAGCAGATTCAAAAAATGTTTGAAGAGAGCTTGAGTGAGGAAATGAAAGATTTGATGAAGCAAATCGAAGAACTCTTGCAAGAAATGGAGAAGGAAGATGCCTTAGAGCAAATGGAAGAAATGGAGATGAATGACGAAGAGTTAGAAATGGAATTGGACAGAATGCTCGAAATGTTTAAAGAGTTGGAGTTAGAGAATGAGATGCAGAAAACAATTGAAAAATTGGAAGAGTTAGCTGAAAAGCAAGAAGAACTCGCAGATAAGACGGAAAACGAAGAAGCTCCAACAGAGGAGTTGGAAAAAGAGCAGGAAGAAATCAACAAAGAGTTTGAGGAAATCCAAAAGGATATGGAGGAAATCCAAGAGAAGAACGAAGAGCTAGAAAGTCCAAAAGATATTGACGAACAAGAAGAGCAGCAAGAAGAAATATCAGAAGACTTGAAAGACTCTAAAGAGAGTTTGGAAAAGAAAGATAGCAAGGGTGCGAGTAAAAAACAAAAATCTGCAGCAGGTAAGATGAAAGAAATGGCTGGTGATATGGCTATGGAAATGCAGGCGCAAGAGCAAGAGCAAATGGAGGAAGATATGGCTGCTTTACGTCAGTTATTGGAAAACTTAGTTGGCTTGTCATTCGAACAGGAAGATTTAATGGCAGATTTTAATGATGCTAAAATTAATACTCCGCATTATGTAGATTTGACGCAGCAGCAGTTTAAGTTGAAAGATGATTTCCGTTTGGTGGAAGATAGTTTGCAGGCATTAGCTAAGCGTGTTTACCAAATCGAGTCGTTCGTTACTGAAAAAGTCTTCGAAATCAAGCGCAACATGAAAGATGCGATTGATAACTTAGAAGAACGTAAAGTACCGCAAGCTGCAGCAGAACAGCAATATGCCATGAAAAATGTCAACGATTTGGCATTGATGCTGAGCGAGGTCATGAACCAAATGCAACAGCAAATGGCAGGTAATATGCCAGGTGACCAGCAATGTAATAATCCAGGCGGAAAAGGCAAGGGCGGCAAAAAGCCTTCCGATAAACCTGGCTCCGCAGGGCAAAAAGGACTCGGCGAGCAGATGAAGAAAATGGCGGAAGGTATGAAAAATGGCGAAGGTGGTTCGAGTAAAGAATTTGCTGAAATGGCGCGCAAACAAGCCGCTTTACGTGATGCATTACGCAAAAAACAAGCAGAAAAACAAGGTCAAGGTCAGGGCGATAAACAACTACAAGAGTTAATCGACCAGATGAATAAAAACGAAACTGACCTCGTTAACAAACGCTTGACCAACGAAATGATGAAACGCCAAGAGGAAATCATGACGAAACTCCTCAAGCACGAAAAAGCAGAACGCGAACGCGAGTTAGACAACAAACGTAAGTCCGAAACTGCCCGTGCTACAGAACGTAAAATGCCACCTTCTCTCGAAGAGTACATCAAAAAGCGTGAGTCTGAAACGGAAATGTATAAGACTGTTTCTCCTGCTTTGAAACCTTACTATAAGTATTTGGTGGAGGAGTATTTTAAGACTTTGCAAGAGGGGTAATTGGTTGTCCGTTGACTGTTGTCGGTTGACGGTGTGGGACTTGAAAACGGGCTTTCTGAGTAAATCAGAAAGCCCGTTTTATTTTTTGTGTAACTTTTATACGATTTGGCGGAGAACTAAAACTTGTCACTTATTACCGCATAAAACGTAAAAAAGAACGCCCTTCCTCAGTTAATATTTCTAAAAAGTAAATGCCACTTTCTAAGCCCTGCATTGGTATGATAAAGGTTTGTACAGCTGCATTCGCCTCAAATCGACTGTCTAAGATTTTCTTTCCTTGACTGTCAAAAATAATGTAATCACAAGAAGAAATGGGCTGAAGAGTTTGTACATTTAAAAAATCACCATGAACAGGATTCGGGAAAATCAACCAATCAGATTCTTTTTTTGTTTGTAATAAAATCACCTCAGAATACTGAACGTAACCGTCGGACTCTACTATTTTTAAACGATAATAAGCGTTTGATGAAGACCTTTTACTTGCAGTGAAAATATAACTCTCACGAGTTTCGGACTTTTTTGAAGCAATAAAGCCTATTTCCGAAAATGCTCTACTATCTTCTGAAAATTCTATTGCAAAACCTTCTATATCTAACTCATTTTCTGTCTTCCATTCTAATTTTACAGACTTATTTTCAATTTTACCTTTAAAGGAAATTAAATCTAAAGGCAGTGCTTCTTCCACAATTGAAGAACAAACACTCTCTGCAAAAAGACTATTGCGTGTTGTCTCAAGCGTAGCTCGCATACGTGTTTTTTGACCTAATGTAAATGTATTCCACAGACTACGATTCCCGTAATCCATATAATTTTCGTGTAAGTCTGCTTTATCATCGGTATAAGGAGAATTAGAAAGAATAGCATCATTATCGCAGGAATTCATCATCTCACCTGCATTTAAACTATTTGTAGAGTTATCTGGAGGTGTATCACAAACACGGTCGCCAGAATTTGAACAATCAGATCCTGAACACCCACTTTGAAAGGTATGATACAAGCCTAAGTAGTGTCCAATCTCGTGAACTTGTACTTTACTATTATTAGTCGAAGTACCCCACATATCTGCACGCATCACAACACCGTCTAAAGTATTTCCATGATTATTTGGGAAAAGGGCATAGCCCGAAGTCCCACAGCCTACTAGTTCTGGATTTGTTGAATTGCAAATATTATTGACCAACCAAATATTGAGATATTGATTGGAGTCCCAAAAAGATTCTGCTTTCATGGCGCCATCTTCATTTCCGTAAATAGGTACAGATTGATTAGGCGCGAGATTAGAATAGTCAGTAGGAATGCGATTAATACCTGTTGAAAAACTGCCTTCAGGTTCCGTATCTGCTAAGCAGAATTCTATATTCGTATCTACGCTAAGAACACCCGTATCTGAGAAGAAAGGACCGCCTGCATAATCTCCAATATTGCGAAAAGCCTCATTTAAATGAGCTAATCCCGCTGTGATTTGGGCATCAGAAATATTAGAGCCACTACCAATAGTAGCGTCTTCAGGTAAGTGCATAATGTGAATAACGACAGGTATCGTTAGCAATTCGTCTGTTCGTGCTTGTGTTGTATTCTGAATGTCTCTATTAAAGATATTTGCAGCTTCGGTATCATAAAACTCATTGAAAAAGCAATAATCCGGGGAGGTTTGTGCTGATATTTTCGAAAATAAAACAAAGCACCACAACACGACTAAAAGTTGTGAGAGGTGTTTCATCAATTAAGTTGAAAAAATGAAAGGGGAGCGTATATGCTAAAATCAAAAACTATTCCCAATTACTTATTCCAGAAATCAATCATTTTCAACTACCTTTGCGGCATGGAAATCATTCTCAAATATTTTCCCGACTTAACGGAGACACAGAAGGAGCAATTTGCTCAATTAAAACCACTTTACACGGAGTGGAACGAAAAGATTAATGTGGTATCACGTAAGGATATTGACAATCTTTATGAGCGTCATATTTTGCACTCTTTGGCGATTGCAAAAATGGTGAGTTTTATGCCAAATGGACAGATATTGGATTTAGGTACAGGTGGCGGTTTGCCGGGTATTCCATTGGCGATTCTTTTTCCTGAGACAAAGTTTACTATGGTGGATGGAACGGGAAAGAAAATCCGTGTTGCTAATTCGATTATCGATAAGATTGGATTGAAGAATGCTGTTGCAAAACACATGCGCGCAGAGGAACTAAACCGTAAGTTTGACTTCGTTTTAGCCCGTGCGGTGACGCGTATTGACCGTCTGCAAGCATGGACGAGAAAATTGCTCAAAAAGAAGCAAATTCATGGTTTGCCGAATGGTTTGATTACACTGAAAGGAGGTGATGTCAATTCAGAAATCGCTGCAATGCCTGGGAATAATTATGTCGAAGTTTACGTCATTTCTGATTACTTTGAGGAAGAATATTTCGAAGAAAAATTTGTAGTTTACGTACAAGGATAGGAGGAAGTATGATGTACGAGTTACGAAGTACGACAGCTTTTACTTAGATTTGCACCCACAAATATTTTCATTTCAAAACGAAAAAATTAAAATTATGAAAGCACATACTGCAAATTTACTCAACGCAGCAGTTCTCATTATCATGAGTGCATGGGGATATTACTCCTCCGAAACACCCTCTATGACTGCATTGATACCTGCTATTATTGGTGGTATCTTGTTGGCTTGTAATGGTGGAGTTAAGAAAGAAAATAAAGTTATCGCACACGTTGCTGTTGTTGTCACTTTACTTGGTATTTTGGGTTTAATCAAGCCTTTAATGGGCGTTATTGAGCGTGAAAATACAATGGGTATGGTTCGTGTGATTGCAATGATGATAACAGGTATCTTAGCAATGATTGCCTTTATCAAATCTTTCCGTGATGCACGTATCGCGCGTGAAGCGGCTAATAAATAGCAGTAACTCAGCTTTCCAAGCTGAAAAAGTCTAATAAAACACAAAAAGCGAAATCACTAGATTTCGCTTTTTGTGTTTTACTTTCTAATCGTTTATACGGATTACTGCAAAAGCACCTTTTTAGAAGCCACAATCTCGTTTTTACCATTCCGAATTTCAGCTAAAACCAAACCTTTCGTTTGCAAAAGACCACGGCTAATTACCATTTTTCGTGTCGTCATACTTTGAGTGAAAATATTTTTCCCCTCTACATCGTACAAACTTATCGTCATATTTGGACTAAACTTATTTTCTGAAATCTCAATAGTGAAATCTCCCTTCGTCGGATTTGGGAATACGTGGATAAAAGACTGATTATCAATGTTTTCATTACTGCTAATTTGTATTGCTTTCCATTCATCAAAAAGCGTTTGTAGTGTATCAATAGGCTCAACTCCTTCTGGAACAATAGGCACATTTATTTCTAAAAACAAATCTCCTAACTCATCATCTGGCTTCGCCACACGAATAAAAGCAGATTTAGAGGAAATTCCTGCTGGCAAACAACGTGTGTCTGCACCAGGTACATTTGCACCTTGCAAGGCTGCCATTAGTTTATCGGCAAGTGAGCCTTCAGTATTTAAGAAGCCTTGCTCCATTTCTGTCAAAATCTCTTCTCCTAATAGAATATTTCCTTGTATTGCGTAGTTCTCACCTGTGATGTGCCCTGCATAGTCATCTGTACTCGTACCTGTGAAGGCAGCGGTACGAGGAACATTGTTTTCATCCAAATCGGCAAAACCGTATTGGCGATAAGCACTATTATTACTTGTAATACCTCCAGATATACATGCATCATTATTCACTACCCAATTCATAGCCTCCTCAGGACTTGACCCTATGTTTAATTGTTCTATTCCATTCTGCAAATTTACATTAGGCAAACAGGCATAAGCTTGTGAATTCATGCCACCACGTCCAGGTATTAAGCCCGAAATAATGATAACACCGCCACATCCACCACAGTCATCTGTGTCAATACAAGAAGCACCCGCCGCTCCAACTTCACCTGTTTCGGGGTCAACTGCAACTATGGAAAATGTGTCTTGTGCTTGAAGTGAAATTGTGAAAAGGGATAAAAGAAGGAAAAAAGCTCTCATTTTGATGATTTATTTAAAAAAATATTTCGTCCACAAAATACTTGATTTTCAATGACTTATGAAAATTTAGAAAAAAAACTTTGTCTTCCGCATAATAAATTACCCAAAAAAACAATTTATATGTGCATCAATTGCAAACGAAA
>CAZQTE010000054.1:0-1498 GCA_964595615.1 uncultured Saprospiraceae bacterium | reverse complement strand
TTCTTTTTCAACAATCCTGCTTTGCAAAATTTTATAAAAATAACTTAACCGCGAACGCACCTTCGCCTTTAAAATTAATGCTAATACAGAATAAATTTTACATTTTCAGACATCAAAACGAATTGGAAAGAGTTCATTCAAAAATACTCTTCAAAATTCATTTATCCAAAAACTGCCCTCTACAGGGTGAAAATTTGAAACCATGAAAAGGACATTCTTAATTTTAGCAGCCGCACTTATTTCTATTACTACATTTGCACAAGAGATTGAAAATCAGGTAAATACTGAAGTAACTACGGATGTTGTAGAACCAAAAAAGACTAAAAAAGAAAAGAAAGCAGAGGAAGTAATTCCGCCTATGTTTGATTTGATTAGTGCAGGAGATTTGGGAGCAGTGAAGAAACTAAAGAAAGATAGTATTGATTACTACCGTCATAATTCTGAGGGAGAAACAATGCTGACTTTGGCTATTAAGAATGAAGACATTGATATGGTGAAATTATTGGTAGAAGATGCCGTTATCAATATGAAAAATGAAGATGGAGAGACGCCTTTGACTCTAGCTATCAAACAACAGAACCCCGAAATAATAAAATTAGTCGCACGTCGAGCAAAATGCGGATTAAAGAACAATGATGGCTGGTCTCCTTTGTATATTGCGATTGAAAATAATGATTTGTACCTCATGCGTCACTTAGTGGAACATGGAGCAGATGTAAATCGCTATAATAATGGCTTGACTCCATTATCTCGTGCCACGGAATTGAACAATATTAAAGCTATTGCATTCTTAATCAGAAATGGTGCAGATGTCAGTAAAGCGAATGAAAATGGAGAAATTCCATTATATTTAGCTGTTGCAAATGGTCATGATACCGCAGCTGGTATCCTTCTTACAAAATCTGAAGATGCTTATTCTGATGCCAATTGGGAAACATCAATAGGAGAGACTTTGGTTAATATTGCAGCAGCAAATGGGCATGCACAGGTGGTGAAAATGTTAGTTGAAGCAGGAACATCTGTGGATACGCCAGACCATTTAGAAAATACAGCACTAAATATCGCCGCAGAAAAAGGCTATACAGACATTGTGCGTTACTTACTGATGCAAGATGCGAATATAGACCACCGTAATCTAAAAGGGATGACTCCAATTCTTTGCGCAGCTAAAAATAAACAACATGTAACGGTTGAATATTTGGCAGAAAATGGAGCGAGTGTAAATATCCCTGACTATACGGGCGCGCGCGTTTCGGATTATGCAGGGATAGGAGTAAGCGCAGATGAGGATGAAAATGAGACGATATTAGGAACAAAATCGGATATAACGACTGGTTTAGCTATTGATGAAGAGTAAAATATAATCACAACAATCCAAAAGAGACCTTTAATTAGGTGTACGGTTTTTTGCAAGGGAGTAGCGCTGCGCTACTCCCTTTGTTTTTTTAGTAACGACAAAACAATAAGTCCGTCATCTGGACAGGTCAAATTTTCCTCA
>CAZQTE010000053.1:0-19787 GCA_964595615.1 uncultured Saprospiraceae bacterium | reverse complement strand
AGAAGAAAAAATTACTACGCATTATGGCTCAATTTATTAAATCACTTTTACTAATCAGTTTAGAAAACTGACTTACGGGTCACCAAAAATACAACAATTCGCGGATAATTTCCGAAGTTTGCGTTTTATCCTACTTGTTTATCGATTAATATATGAAATTTTCCTTCGAACTGAAGAGCTTTTTTGGCCTTGCTGCCTTAATTTTTATTGCTAATTTATTGTTTACCAATGATTACACTACCTTTTGGAACGGGGCAGAGAGTGATTTATTGTTAGCGTCTCAAACAGGTGAGGCAAGTTTGGCTTTATTTCCAAAATGGAAAATGATAAGTCTTGCGAAAATGGCTGGTTTTCAATCGTTTATATTGCGTTTGCCAGCGGTTATGATATTGATTTCGAGTTTGATAGGCTTTTGGTTTTTTGGACGAAAAGTCTTTGGCAATCGGACGACTTTGTTTACTATTTTGATTTTAATGTCTTCTTTTTTAGTGCCAAATCTCTCGAAATGGGCGACAGGTGATGCTTGGTTATTTGCGAGTCATTTGTTGACGGCGATAACGATGATTTTATACATTAAACGTCCGACAAAAGCGACATTAATCACTTCTATTTTATTTGCAATTATAGGCTTAGGTACAAATTTTTATGCGACTAGTTTATTTTTGATTCCTTTATTGGCTTACTGGTTTGTGCGTCACCCAGAAGGAAAGAAAACAGCTTTGTTAGCCTTTCTACCAGTAGTTATTGCTTTTGTCGCTTATGGTTTACTATCTCAAAAAGGAGCAGTCGCAGGCAGTTATCTTGCTCCATTTGAGTTATCTATACCGAAATATTTGGGTATTTCCCTGTTGGGAATGCTACCTTGGATTGCCTTTTTACCCGCAGCTATTATTGATATGTTTACCAAATTGAAGAAAGGAGAAGAGATGTCCATCATTACTTCGGGGTGGTTATTAGCAGGATTTTTATCTTTTTCTATCAGTTTACAAGCTGCTTTAGCTTTTCTCATTGCGAAGCAAATTCAAGCATATTTTCATCCAAACTATCCTTATACAAATTGGGTGAAAACTTTTGGTGTTTTAAATATTGTCGGTGCATTTGTTGGAGGAATGTTATTGATGTTGAATGGATTTTACTTGTTGGAAATGGAAGGATTTCGATTGGGAATGTCGGTTGGTGCGGTTTATTGGATACCTGGTTTTTTAGGTGTTGTTGGATTAATGGGTAAGAGAAATAGCATGATGATGGGAGGAATGGCAGCGAGTGGATTACTTTTTACTTTTTTCTTTTGGGCACGTATTGGACCTGTCTTAGAAACTTTTAGACATGTACCCAAGCAAGTAAGCACAGCTGCCGCTGCAACAGGAAAAAATGAGGTTCTATACTTTTTCTCAGAAGAAGAAGTCTCAAAAAATTATAAAGTGGAAGGTATGAAAAATTTCCAATCTGTGATGACAATAGGACTAAAAGACATGCAATCTGTACGCCCGACAGTAAAGGATGCTATGGTTTATAAAAACGAAATACCTAAGTCATTTAGACTATCAAAGAATACAAAAATAGATACTATAATGAGAAGGAAAGGACTGCTAGAAGAAGAGCTTAAGTGGTTGATTATCAATAAGTAAGAGGGGAGATGTTAGACTGTTAATGTATAGCCTAATATTTGAAAAAGTGGAAAGCGACAAATAGGAGGCATGAATAAGGTTAATTCGCCGCTTTCCTGATTGGCAATTTAAAGGTTTGTGATCTTCATTTTGAATATGGAAAAAAGAAATTAAGTATGCAAACTTATTTTATTCAAAACTAGGATGAAAACTATAGTGTATGTTCTACTCTTTAGGTTTTAATAGGTAAAACCGATTGGGAAAATAGAGGCACAATTTTCAAACTAAGAAGTCACTTGGTACATAACGAAGAGCAATACCAATAAGACGGCTGTCGATATTGCTACGACGCGGAATATTTTTTTCGCTTCTTGTTGGTCTCTAGTTGCTTGGCGTTGTTTACGTTTAGACATAATCTTGAAAATTTAATTTAACTGGTTACGTTAATTGTGTTATTAATTGCCACTAATTAACGAATAATATTTCTTAAAGTCAAATAATTATTAGAATTATTACTTGGGAATGATAGATTTTGGCATTTTTATATGTGTTTTTGTGTACAGAAAAAAAGGCTTGATAACTACAGAATGTAGCTATCAAGCCTTTTTAATTTGACGAAGAACGATATTAATTAGTCCTATCTCAATACCGTCACATCCCCTTTGAATAAGACACTCTCACCGTCTACAAAAATAGCTTCAATTGAGTAAACGTAAACGCCAGTTTCAACGAATTTGCCTTTTGATTTACCGTCCCAACCGATTTCGCCAGTCGCAAAAAAGTCTTTTCCGTCATAAACTACATTTCCCCAACGGTCAAAAATTTGCATTGATTTGATAAGAGTATTTGGCTTGCCATAAGGCATAAATACATCATTCACACCGTCTAAATCTGGTGTAAATACATTTGGAATAAACAAATTGTAATTCTTGAGTACAGTAATTAAAATATCATCTGTAGCCATACAATCATTTTCATCAATTGCTGTTACAATTAGATTTCCTGACTCATTTGCCAATGCGTATGGAGCGAAACAATCTTCGCAACTTAGTGTAATATCAGCTGGTACTTCCCAAGAGAAATCAACAGCACCAGTACCGCCTGCAATGAGTGCCTCGAGGAACACACGTTCTCCAATTTCAGTCGAAACATCTTCTCCCACATCTATTCTTAATGGCTCAGGTTGAGCAACTAAGACGTTTGTAGAGTCAAATAGACATTCGTTTCCGTCTTGTACGAAAACATGATAAGACTGTGCAGGAATATTTTCAAAAACAGGATTGTCAGTATAAGTCACACCGTCAATGCTGTACATATAACCAGCTTCACCGCCAACAGGTGTAATGGTCAAAGAACCTGTTTCGTCACCTGCACATAATGGATTAATAGTTTCGAAGGTTGCAGTAAAGACATCGGGTTGAGCGATTTCTACAGTTGAGAATACACCACAATTGTTAGCATCCGTTACCGTTAATTCGTAAGTTCCTGCCGCAATTTCTGATAAATCGTCTGTAGTATCTCCTGTTGACCAAGCATAAGTATATGGTTCTACACCACCTGAGACATCAATCGAAATTGAACCATCTTCATAATTATAACAAGTCGCATCTACAGCTGTAGGTGTGACCATAATCGGTGCAGTAGTGTTAATTGTAGCTTCGCCAGTGGCTTCACACATATTTGCATCTGTAACCGTAACGATATAAATTCCTGCGGACAGATTGTTTAAGTCTTCTGTTGATGCCATATTATCCCATGCATAAGTGAAGCTTGGAGTACCACCACTGACTATTGTTAAGTCAATACTTCCGTCGGTATCACTTGCACATAAGACATCTACTGTTGCAAAATCTAACTGGATTTCTTCTGCATTGTCAACTTCGACACTTGCTGTTACTTGACAACCCATTTCATCAGAAACAGTTACGGTATATTCCGCAGGACTTAAATTAGTAGCGGTAGATGTACTTTGCATTGTTGCATCACTCCATGCGTAGCTGAAATCTCCAGTACCACCTGTCGCTGTCACTGTAGCCGTACCGTCTGTACCGTCAAAACAACTTACTCCTGTTGCCGTAATTCCTCCAATAGAAAGCATAGAAGGCGTAGAAACATTTGCATCTACGGTCATTGTACAGCCATTTGCATCTGTTACCGTTACGGTGTATAAGCCAGCCGAAAGATTACTTGCAGTTGCTGTTGTTTGACCAGCATCATCATTCCATAAGTAAGTGAAATCAGCTGTGCCGCCCATGACCGTCACTGTTGCTGTTCCGTCAGGTGCGCCATTACAATCCGCATCCGTTGTTGTTGCAGAAAGTATCATTGCTGGGAATTCGTCCACAGTTATCGTTTCAATTAATTCACAATTTCCTGCATCTGTTACCGTAACAGTGTACATGCCAGCTGTAAGATTGAAGACTGTATCAGTAGTAGCATTTCCTGCATTTGTATCCCATTGGTAAACAAAAGGTGCAGTTCCAGTAAGTACCTCAACGAAAGCGAAGCCTGCCGTTTCTCCATTACAAGTTGCACTTGAACCTGTACCCATTGACAAAACATCTGCCTCGTTAATTTGTACTGTATCTAAAGTCGTACAGCCTAATCCGTCGGTTACTGTCACATAATATTCACCAGTCATATTAGTTGTCAAAATACTATCCGCACTCATGTCGCTCCATGCAAAAGAGTAGGGGAGACTGCCTCCTGTTACGTTTACTGTTGCTAAGCCCATTGGGTTTTGACAATCAATAGTTTGAATATTAATCGGAGTAGTTTCGATTTCTGTTGGAGCGTCAATCGTAAAAGGGAAACTACTTGAACAACCCATTGCATCTGTTACCACTAAATTATAATTTCCTGCAGCAAGACTATTAAAATCGCCAGTAGTTTGAGCAGGCGTCATACCAACTGTATAAGATAAAGGCGCAGTACCGCCGTCTGCACTTGCTGATAAAGTTCCGTCCTCTTCTCCAAAACAAGAAGCATCAGTTGCAATAAGACTTATTAAATTAATGCTACTAGGTGTCGTTACTACAGCACTTGTTACAGAAGTACATAAGTTTCCGTCCGTAACCGTGACAAAATACTCACCAGCGGCTAGGCCTGTTGCGGTATTTGTCGTTTGTCCCATTGCATCACTCCATAAATAAGTAAAATCAGCTGTTCCTCCCATAACCATTACCGTTGCAGTTCCGTCAGCTACGCCGCCACATCCTGCTTCAGTTGTACTAGTTGTTAATGTCATTTCAGGGAAAGCATCAATAGTTATTGTTTCTATTGCCTCACAATTATTCGCATCTGAAACGGTCACCATGTAATCGCCAGGAGCTGCATTATAAAGAGTATCATTATCTGAACCACCTTCCCATGCAAAAGTGAATGGACTTGTTCCTGTTAGAATTTCAACGAAAGCTGTTCCGTTTGTATCATCTGCACAACTCATTGTACTTCCTGTTGAAATTGTTAGAATTTCAGCAGTTGTAATCATGACTGTATCTGTTGTTGTACACATGTTTGCATCTGTTACCGTCACATAGTATTCACCAGCAGTATTTGCTGTCAAAATGCTATCAGAACTCATATCACTCCATTCAAAAGAATAAGGTGCATCTCCTCCTAAAATACTTACTGTCGCTGTACCATTTGGTGTGTCACATTCAATCTCTGAAATACTAATTGGTGTAGTTTCAATTTCGTTAGGTTGATTAATAGTGAATGGGAAACTCGTTGAACAACCCATATCATCTATTACTTGAACTGTGTGCTCACCTGCCGCAATAGCACCAAACTCACCAGTTGATTGAGGACCAGTACCGTCAAAAGTGTACATTAAAGGAGGTGTGCCTCCAGTCGCTTCTATCATCACCGTACCGTCAAATCCACCAAAACAAGAAACATCTGTAACATCTAAAGAAACGAGCGTCATACCACTTGGAGTGTTGACAATTGCGCTAGTAACCGAAGTACACATGTTTGCGTCCGTTACTGTCACGAAGTATTCACCTGCCGCTAAACCTGTTGCCGTTGGCATCATTTGCGGTGGTGTTGTATTCCATAAATATTCAAAATCTGCTGTGCCGCCCATGACGGTTACAGAGGCTGTACCGTCTTCATTACCACAACTTGCATCAGTTGAAGAAGGAATAAGAGTCATTTCTGGATTGGTGGTAATTGTAGTAGAAAGTACCAATTCACAATTGTCAGCAGAAGTAACAGTTACGAAGTATTCGCCTGGCATTAAACCCGTTGCAGTTGCGCCCATTTGGTTACTTGCGTTACTATCCCATTGATATTCAATTGGTTCGGTTCCGATTGTTACCATTACTGTTGCTTCTCCATCTGTTGTTCCTGCACAAATTACATTAGAAGCTATCGTTGCTTCTAAGCTGCCTTCTGAGATTATGTCTATGGTGTCAATCATTTGACACATATTACCGTCAGTGATTGTGACGTAGTATTCATCAGCAGTCAAAGCTGTTAGAGTTGCTCCTATATCGCCATTGCTCCATAGGTAGTTAAAGCTATTATCTCCACCGCTTCCTGTTACCGTTGCTGAGCCTGTGTCATTATCACAATCAATATTATTATTTAGAGCAATATTAGCACTAAGAGCAGTAGGTTCAGTCACTTCAATCATAACACTTTCTGAACAACCCGCTTCATCTGAAACTAAGATTGTATACATTCCAGCTGTTAAATTAGTGAATGTCCCAGTTGTATTTGTTACAGTATTAAGTGTATACTCAATCCCCGTGTTTGCACTCATTGCTGATAAGGAAATTATACCGTCATCTTCTCCATTACAAGAAGTTGGTGTCATATTTTCCATAACAGTAAAACCACTACAATCAATAGTTTGACAAGTTTGTGTTCCTATAGTTGCAGGGCAAGAACCTGTAGCACGAACTTCGATAGAAACCATCTCTCCTGTGTTCAATCCATCTACTGTGTGTGAAAGAGGAGGATTATTTAAAGGAAACCAACCGTCATTGTTTACATTGACTTCGTAGTTGTCTGCATTTGGAATAGCATCCCAAGTAAAAGTTATTGAACTTGTAGATATATTAGTGCAATTAACTACAGGTGCAGCATAACTATCTATTACTGTGATAGTTACATCGTCTGATGTTTCACAGCCATAACTGTCAGAAACAGTTAGTGTATATTCAGTTGTAGAAGAAGGAGTAGCTGTAGGATTAGGGCAATCACTACAGGTTAAGTCATCCACAGGAGACCAAGAGTAGTTTACTTCAAAAGTAGAATTGAAGTCAATAGACCAAGATTGAATTGCTCCTGTAAAACCTGATTCATCATCAATAGCCATTAATCGCCATATTCCATTAACTGGACTATCACCAAACCATAAAGGTTCCCAATTTCCTTCTGCCGCAAAGGTACCTGTAAACGGTGCAGAACCATTAATAATGCTATTGCTTGCAGTAGGACTGAAACAAGTATTTGTATAATCAGAACCACCAGCACCATTATCACTTGATAATAGCATGAATTGTCCTCCAGGAGCGTATAAGTATATATCTAAATCTTCTGGAGCAGAATGACCAAAGTTTATACAAACTTGATTGATAAGACCTTCACGTAATTGAGGAGGATTAAAGCCTGAGACTTCAATATCCATAAATGCGGGAGTTGGAGGATTACTTCCTATAGGACCTAAAATAACTACAGGGGCAGATGAAGAACTAAAACTTTCTCCAACTACGCTTGAGGCATCAATAGTCCCGTCCAAATCAACAGATGCTCCTCCACAAATAACAAGGTCGTCACCCAAATCAGGCGTTTCTAATTCTGGATCACGCAAGTAGAGGAAAAATGTATCACGTGTACAATCATTAATCTGAATGTCTAGCCCTATTCCTTCTACTGCTTCTATATTTGAATCTGCAATAGGGCTAACTGGAATTGAAACTGAAGTTTGACCAGCAGGAATAGAAATAGTACCGCTAATCGTTTCATAATCAACACCGTTGACGGCATCACCAACCATTTGATAATCAATTATTAAATCTGTTGCCTCAGCTTCCTCTATTGTAATGTTGAATGAACCTTCCGTACAACCTTCAATCAAAGTACCATCTAATGCTTGAGAATTAGCAGAAACTTGAAAGCCCTTAGAGTTGAAACTTTTTGCCTCAAAAAATACTCCACTATCACGTTGTGCATCGCTAATATCTGCAATGACAAGTTTGATTGTATAGGTTTCACAAGGGACAACCTCTGCCTCTGCTGTGAAAATATCTAAGTATCCATCGTAAACTGGTAGATTGCCTGTTCCATCATTATCGTTAAAAAACTCAGTGAATACTGGTGTACATGCTGGGTTTAGTGGATTTTGAGGGTGGATATTATTAATGGCTACGGCTTGATTTGTGCCTGGGATAAGCGCAATATTCTCTCCTCCATTTTCATATACTCCTGAAAAGCCAGGACCACTAATAAAGAAACCAAAAAAGTCATTATAAGGAGTACAGCCAAATTCTGGATATTCTTCCGATGCAAAAACATAGCGGAAAGATAGTCTATCTGAACTCGGGACGAATGTAATAGTATACTTGGTCAGATTGAATATATCTTCGCCTTCTGCTAATAATTCGATATCTGAATCTGTTGCGGTACTTTGGTTGTTGGCGGATGCTTCCATACTTCCAGGTTCTACAATACCAACATTTGCGCCTTCTGATGCTGCTACTCCCGTCGTCAAAACAATACCTTCCTCTAAACCGATATTAGATGTAGCACTGTTGAAATAGCCGACAGCCTTGTCTGAACCTTCAAATTGGATGTTTAAAATTTCAACACCTTCTCCCAAAAGGACATCTTCAATTAAAGTCTGTGGGTCGTAAGGAGGAAGAGAACCAGAGGAAACCTCTATTTGAGCAGAGCAGAAAACTTGCGCAGATAAAATTAATAGTACAATTAAAAAGTGTTTCTGTAGGAACATGAAATTATTTTTTTTGCGTTTGCAATGCGTCGGCCTATTCATAGTATTTATTTTTGTCGAATATAGTATTCTGCAAAAAAGGATGGTCAATTGTATTTATATTTAATTTTATTCGTTTTTTATTGATTGTCATTAGTTTACGAATATAATTATTGTATTATTTGACATGAAAAATTTCCTTTTTTTTACTTATAATCAGAACTTGAGAACAATATTTTTTAATGAATGGAATGAGATGAAATACTAATGATTAGAGTCTCTTTTAGAGGAAAAAAGCTCATTTTTAGTCTTTTACATATAGTGTAAAAGGCTAATGATTAATATTCAAATAAGGAGGTAAAGGAGGTTGAACGAGAAAAAACAGGGGGTCTCTCGTTAAAGAATTATGTAAAAAGGCGATTGAACTTTTTAACTAATCCTCGGAGGTAAGTATTCAAATATCAGACCCTTTTTGCAATCAAAACGCTGCAAAAACAATGCGAATTTCTTTTAAAGCTATGTTTGAGTAAATTTTTGTAATAGAAATACCTGAAAATAGGGAGAGAAGGAGCTTAGATTTGTCTGAATTGTTAGCATTAAAATGCTTTCTTAACTTCGTGGAAAGAGTGGGTTGTAGGAACGCTAAAAAAATAAGTCCGCCATTTGGGCAGGTCAAATTTCCTTCATTTTGCACTTGAAATCAGTCCCCGACCTTCGGCACGGGGCAGGCAGTGTATCAACAATTATCATTCTTTCAAGCCAAAAATGAAAAAAATTATACACTCTCTAAACGATAGCCTTATTCTTTCACCGTTCCTTACTTATAAATTTTGACTTTTTTCTTTTTCTTTAAAATAGATGCTTTAAGAGATGGTTTTGACTCACTATGGGCGCGATTAACAGCGACGATAGCGTAAGTGTAAACTGAACCTTTGAAGACATTTTCATCTATGTAACTTTCTACTTTTTTACCAAAAGGTGTGATGTGGATAATATTGCGCGGATCAGAAAAATCACCAGTTTCTTTACCTTCAAAGCGATAAATATGATAGTAATAAGGTTCATTGGTGACACTTGCGTACTTTTCCCAGCTTATGTAAACATTTTTTTCATCTCCCACAGGTTTTAAGATGTGCGGCGCAACAGCTGGCGCGACATCTAACCAGACCATTTCAGGTAATTTGGTCTTTGTTTCGTACATCACATTCAGACTCTGTATGATATCCAGTGGGTTTAATCGCATTTTGGATGCAGAAAAGTGAATACTACCGTCAACGGTCTTAGATTCTCTATTCATGAAGATTTGACGTGGAATTTCAGTGGCATCTCCCCATGCAGGGTCTGCATTATTATCGATTTTATAAATAGCATGACCGATGTATAGATTTTTTCCAAAATTCCAATCTGTCCACCAATTCAATAATTTTTCATAATCTGCTGTTGTATAACCGATACTCCAATACAGTTGAGGAGCAATGTAGTCAATTGTGCCTTCGCGCAGCCATTTAAGAATATGCGCATGCAAGTCATCGTATGCACGCACACCTGCACGCGAGTCTGAGCCACGTACATCATCAACCCCATTTCGCCATACTCCAAACGGACTAATTCCAAATTGCACATAAGGTTTGATTTCTTTAATTTTATCAGAGACCATATCAATCATACGCGTTACAGAATATTCTCGAAATGCCGCTTGATTTGGGAAATTACTGCCATACTTTTGATATTCTGTGAGGTCAGGGAATTCTTGATTGCCACTTTTGTAAGGATAAAAATAATCATCAAAATGAATGGCATCTACATCATATTTTGTGACGATTTCCTCTACCACATCTGTTACATGTTGCTGTACTTCAGGTAAGGCTGGATTATAGTAATATTTGCCACCGTATTGCTCAAACCATTGTGGATTTTGAAATAATTGATGCCCTGGGTCGAGTTTAGTTTTATCAAGATTCATAGTAGCTCTATAAGGATTAAGCCAAGCATGAAACTCCATATTGCGCTCATGTGCAGTGCGTATCATAAACTCTAAAGGGTCAAAATATGGCTCTGGCGCAAGACCTTGTTTACCCGTCAGATAGGCAGACCAAGGAGCAAATTGAGTCGGGTAAAGAGCATCTCCTGCTGGGCGGATTTGAACGACTAAAGCATTGAAGTTCAGTGCCTTAAATTCATCTAAAAGGAAAAGCCATTCTTCTTTTAAAAACTCCCCGTTCAGTGTGGGTGCTTGTGGATAATCTATATTAGCGACGGAAGCAATCCAGACGCCTCTAAATTCTTCTTTTGGGGCATATTGTGCTTGTAAGGAAAGGAAGCAAAATAAAAATAGGATAGATATTCTCTCTCTCATTGGATTTAATTTGGGATAAAGATAAAGGAATATCTGGAACGAAATATTGGAATAGATAGGAAAAATAAAAAAGCAGCTGCTTCCGTAAAGAAATCGCTGCTTTTATCATCAAAGCCCCGGCAAACAGACTAATCTGCCCACCGAGAACCTCTGATATGTACACTTAATAGTCAAATTGTATTCTCTTGAATTAGAATAGACCTTTTCATATGATAATTTAACTAAAGTGATAATTGTATTTTTTCGTTTAAGGAATTAATTTTTCTATTGCATAGCCTTCGCTACGGAATTTAAAAATTCGTTTCTTAAACGGAATAAAGACTTTTTCAATTTGGTTAAATTATTATGTGAAAAGGTCTAATATACAGTGGACTATTATGTTTTTGTAATTTGTGTTTATTTAAAACTTTGGGTAAAAGACCGAGGCTATTATTTTGTGGAAAGGCAATTAATAATCTAAAAAAAAGAAAGGAGAAGCCGTCGAAATGAACGACTTCTCCTTTTCTATATAACTAATCTATGATTAGTTTTTTACAATGCGGCGTGTGATGTTGTTCACACCATTGTTCATCGTCAAGAAGTAAACACCGCTTGGAGCGTTGCTTAAATCAATCGTCATATTATTCAATCCGCGGATAGCATCTTGAGTCAAAGTAGAGATTACTTTACCAGTAATATCAGTAACTACTGCATTTACATTTGCATCTTTAGCAGACTCAAAAGTAACTACTGCTTGTGATGCAGTCGGGTTAGGAGCTACTAATACAATATCAAAGCCAGCAGCATCACGCTTAATAGAAACGATATTACTCACTTGAGAAGAACCGTCTAAATCAATAGTGCGTAAGCGGTAGTAGCCTTGTGTTGCTGGGCGCATATCATCAAAAGAGTAAGTGATATTTACATCACTATTACCAGCAGCTCTTTCAGTACCGATAACTTTCCAGTTCGTACGACCGTCTAAGCTACGCTCGATAGCAAACTCAGATGTATTTTGCTCAGAAGCAGTTTCCCAAGCTAAAGCATTGTACTTATCCATTGCTTTACCAGTGAAAGATATAATCTCTGCAGGAAGAGCAGTACCAGATACTTCGATAGTAAATCCACCAGCAGCTCTTTCGTCAGCACCACCACCTACAAAACCAGTACCTGCATCATAAACACGTACAAAGTATTGAGTATTTGGAGTTGTTCCTGAAAGTAAGGTACTTGTTGTCCCACATACAAGTGCAGTCGTAGACACGCAGCTTGAGAACACCTCACATACTGGAGAAGTTATTCCTGCAGCGACAATATCTATAGTAACATCTCCTCCATCCGTATCTGTAGTGAATTCAAACCAAACGTCATCATCTGGGTCATTAGTTGCAGAACAAGGAGCAGTCCCATTTGCAGCAACACCACTATCAGTTGCACCAACAGTTGTTGCAGCAATCGGAATACCTGTAGGTATACCTGCTACACCACCACCGTTAAGATTAACTGGCTCCATGTTACAATCGTCATTAGGTAAAATTTCAGTTACACAAATATCAAATGTACCAGCCTCAGCAGTACTTGACCAAACCTGAATATAATAAGTCGCACCAGCAGTAAGTCCTGTTACATCTAAATTTTCACCACCTGTATTTACATCTCCACATCCTGATGGTACTTCAGCACCGCCACATGCATCCCAAACGACAAATTCCATTTCAGTTGCAGTTCCTACCGCTACGTCTACATTAACAGCAGTGGAAGCAGGAGCAACAAAAGAGTACCATACATCTTTAATTACGCCAAAGGGATCACAAGAAGGATTAGCTCCTGTTGCCGCAGTTGTATTATCTCCAGTTGTTGTTGTACATGTTGTATTAACTGTTAAGGCCTCTGCAGTACCAAAGAAACGACATCCTGTTCCGCCTGCACAATCATCATTAGCAGGAGGAGGACCTCCCGCAGCAGCACAAGTAATATCTAAAGTGTAAGCACCTGACGAAGTACTCCAGCCATGTATCATAAGATAATATGTATTACCCATAGCAGAAGCGAAAGTGAATGAAGATCTAGTACTACAATCATCATCATTACCACCGATACATTCGAAAGTACCTCCAGAGCATGTTCCTGAAGTTTCACAGTAAACATCTATTCGTGTATCATAACCAGAAGAACATAAAGAAGCTGTAATATCATCTCCAGTACCATCTATTTTGTACCATACATTATTTGCTGTAGCACCACCAGAACCACAGTCTCCGCCAGTAGGAGGAGCGTCTAGTGTAGCTGATGCTGTACTGCCAGAAGCTGATCCACCACATGCAATTGTATAGGCTCCACATATGTCGTCATTACATAATAATGTCGAGCTGTGAGAACCTAAAGCTATATTACATGCAGCATCAGAACCATGTTCTAAATCAACAGTATATGTTGTACCTATAGTTAATCCTGCAATTGTATTAGCACCTATTACGGCTGCTTGAGTTCCTGTTCCGTAATTGAACACAGGTGTACCATCTCCTAAGTCTGTAACATTGATAGTAAGGTCAAAAGTTCCTGCAGTACAATCTTCGTTGGCAACAACAGGAGCATCTGCCGCAGGAGGAGTACATGATGCCGTAAAATCAACTTCCACATCCAGTTCGATAGTAACTCCGTCAGACCAAGCGTCTAAATCAGTAGATGTAATTGTAATTACAGAAAAAGCTGTGATATCTGTACCATCTATGTCAGCAGCACAGCCTGTTACAACATCCGTTCCATCTACATTTACTGTGAAGTTATACCAATTGCCACAATTAGAATTAGTAAGATTTCCTGCGGAATTTGTCAATGTAAGACTGTTGATAGGAGCACCCGCATGACAAGTAATATCTGCTATATTAATTGTGAGTACTGTTGGGTCATCGTCATTTCCTGACGCACTAAAAGTTTGAGTACATGTCAAACCGTAAACAAGGTTTACAGAAAGTAAACAAACGAACAAAAATGATAGTTTGAGTAATATTTTTTTCATATCAAAGGTTTTATAGTCCAAATAATTATATCGCAGGAAAATTGATTTTTCCTTCAACAATGTATTGAACTGTAAGTAAAAAAATTAGAAATTGAGCTCTTGAATAAATTTAATACAAGAGGTATTTTTATTTTATTTAAAAGGTTTATGGATTGGACTTTGGACAAAAGATATTAGACTTTAGATGTTAGACTATTCAAGTAAAAAATCAATTTTTAGACTTTTTAAAATATTGATAGTCAATTAAATACGTATTGTACTAATGTTACTATTCAATAATCTAACATCTAAAATCTTTCGTCCAAAGTCTAATTATGGAGAAATCAAAAATTAACGAAAAATTGATATCTGTTTCGTTATTGAAAATTCTTTTCCGCGTATTTTTATAGAATACACACCATTATTGTAAAAATGGTATGCACCAACTATTATTTGATTTTTTCCTGTAGAGAGTAGAATATTTTCTGATTGATGGATTACTCGTCCGGTACAATCAAAAATTTCATAAGAGACTTGTTGCGATTCTGTTGTTTCTATAAAAAGGGTAATATTTGATGAAGAAGGGTTTGGAAAAATAGAAAACCTGTTTGAGTTATTATCAAAATCTGTAACGGAGGTAACGGTTTCTCCTTCTATCAAATGATGTCTTTGGTTAATTTCTAAATCATAATATGTTTCAACTAAACCACTTAACCAATAAATTTGGATAGAGTCTATCGCATTATAATCACCAAGTCCATAATGCGCAACCGAAGAATTATGTGAAAGATAGCTTGAACCACCATCTATTTCTCTAATAAACTCTCTGTCTTCAACGAACAATTTCATTTGACTACCATAGCCGTCTCGATTTGTAATTGTTCCTTCAAGAGAAATTTGCATCCAATTTTTCTCAGGTTGTCCTTCATTTTTATAGAATAAATGATGGGGTGTATCAGAGAAGAAGTCAAAATCCATAACCGTTGTAAATATGTCTATATCTCCATCTAAATCATAATCCGCTAAAGCTGCCCCTCTACATGTACCCGGGTAATTAAATCCAGCTATATCAGAAATATCTTCAAAGTCTCCTTGACCTGTATTTTTATATAGTTTATTGGGGTCTAACTCAGTTGTCATAGAAGCAACCCAACCATTTGTAAAGTATAAATCTAAGTATGTATCATTGTCGAAATCCATAAAACTAGTTGCCCAACCAGTCTTAAATAGGGAGTCAGAAGTCAGAGCATCTTCAACATGGCATTCTTCAGCGACCTCTATAAAAATACCATTCCCTTCATTTTTATGCAGAAAATTTTTCCCCATATTAGTCATATAGTAGTCAAAGTCACCGTCTTCATCATAATCACCTATAGCTATACCCATAGTGTGTATACCTATATCATGACCTGAAGAAACAGAAATATCAGTAAATGAACCTTCTGGATAATTATTGCTAAATAGAGCGTTTGGTTCTACAATATGTCCAAAATCATTTCCTAAAAGAATATCAACATCTCCATCTTGGTCATAATCACTAAATGTTGTAACTAAACCACATCCGTTATCATTAAGTAACATCTCTTCTGCAAGCTCTGTAAATGTATTATCCCCGTTATTGATATAGAATAAGTTTGGATAGCATCTATGTTGAGATTGAAATCCTATTGAGTCGACGTAATTAGCAACATATATATCTAAGTAACCGTCTTTATTATAATCTCCAAAAGTAGCTCCTGAATTCCAAGCAGTGTCAGTAAATCCTGCTTCTTCAGCAATATTTACATATTCTCCAATTTCATTTTTTTGAAGTAATACTATAGGAGCATTAACTCCATCGCTTACACTATTATCCCAAACATAACTATTTGTAGTAATTAGGATTTCTCGTTCTCCATTATTATCAATATCACCAGTTACAACGCCTACCGTTGCTACAGAGTCAGTTATTGATAGAATTCCAAGACTTTCTATGATATTAGTAAAAGTTCCATCTCCTAGATTCTCATATAGAGCATCGGGTAGTTTACCTCCTGTTGCGTAAATATCTTCATCTCCATCATTATCAAAGTCGAAGAAAGCAACACCTCCACTCATTTTGGTAGCTGATTGGTGCAAAAAATCTATCCCTATTTCTTGACTCACTTCAGAAAAGACTTGAGCATCTAGCTTTATTGTTGATATCAACAATAAAAAAGTGTAAAAGATAAATAAATTTTTGAAAGGGCATTTTTTCATTTCAAGTCTTTTTTTGCGAAAAAAAATCAAATTGATTGATATTATTAAAACAAATAAGAAAACTTAGATATGAAAAACACTCTATGCGCAGGACTGCACATAGAAAAACAGGCAGAGAGAAAGGACTCCCTCTGCTTTAAAGAATTGTTTTATTTATTTCATATCAAAGGCCGACAATCTACAGATTGTCAAAAAAAATCAAAGGTAAATGAATGGCAAAACCATTCATTCATAAGTCTTTTGTTACTTTGGGGAAATTTTTTTTCGGATGAAAAAGATAGAAGTCGAGTAGTGAAAATGTATAACAGTAAAAGAAATAATGTGTGTTGTACAGATTGAAGTGTATTTTCTCTAAGAATTAGAGATAGGATATATGGATAATGGTATTTGGTAATTCTCTTAATTACATAACAAAGAAAGGGCAAAATATTGTATTAGAAAAATTATCATCTATTTTGTTTGAAAAACGTGTGACACATGTTTTGTAGGAGTACAGGAAACTAATTTATTCCGTTTTTTTATTTTAATTTATCTTTTATATTGTTTAGTTTGTTGATTGTTAGGTGTTTAGGTAGTGTTTTTTTGTTAATTGTTTTTTTTGTTTTTTTGTGGAAAATGTGTGATTTGTGACATTTAAATATTTATTTTTCGCCCTGCGTGAAGGTTAAATGTTTTGTTTTTTAGTGAAAATCCATTTTATAAGCGGCTTTTTGTTACGTAATTGCCTATAAGTTGTGACAGTGTATCCTAATGGCAAATTTGTGTATGTAGTAAAATATTGTTTTGTATGTAGATGTCTTAGAATATAGATTAGGAATCTTATTTTATTCTAAAGAATTTTAAAGGAGTTAATTCTTTAATGAATGCACTTTTAATGTTAGTTGAACATATCTGGGATATATTCCACTTCATTTTCTTAAATTTATGTATTTTGATAGTATCTTTACACCCTATGCAACTACACTTTGGACTCCGCCTAGACGACAATTTTCTACCTTATGCTCCTTCCTGCGAAGGGGGCAAACAATACCTTGGACCTACAGGTCTTTTAGGAGAACTAGAAGCCCACACAGGACTTATCGGGCACAGTAACAATCTGGAATATCTCCGCATTGAACAATATCGCCAAGCTTGTATTCGTCATTCTGAAAAAGAGGAAAATCAAGCTAATCCACCTTTTTATTTAGCTGCCTTTAATGCAGACCCTTTTGCGGTTGCCGCTGACTTGTTGTCGCGCCGGGATGAATTGCTATTGGCAGATTGGGATTTCTCTGTTTCCGAAAATACGCCAAGTCGATTAAAAGTCATTGCTGAGATAGAAGAATGCTGTGTTACCGAAGGTGTAAAAAAACTATCTCCTGGTTTTTCTGACCGTTTTATCGCTGTAGAAAAAGCTTTAATAAATAGAAAACAACCTTTTACTACTATCTATCTAAACGAACCTGCAGAAATCCTCCCACCGCACTTTTTACGTCTTTTCAAAAAAATGGTGGGAGAGGAAAATATTCAGCAATTGCCAGAGTCTATCATAGAAGGTGAAAATGATTTAGCGAATTTCCAAAAAGCATTGACGCAGCAGATGTCTGGTAAAATGGACTTGAAAAATGATGGCAGTCTACTCATTTTACGTGCAAAGCGCGCGAATGAAGCCGCTGTTTGTTTGGCGCAAGTTCTAAAGGATAACGAAGATTATCGCCCTCAAGTCATCGTACCTGAGCGCAATCGAACGCTTGATATTGCTTTAGTCAGGGAAGGTTTGCCGAGTTTAGGTATTCCTTCTGCTTCTTTGGCACGTCCAAGCTTACAGATTTTAAAATTGGTGACCGCATTTTTATGGGAACCTATTGACCCGTACAAGATATTAGAGTTTGTCTCCTTGTCTGTCAAACCATTGAATGATAGATTGGCAAATGTTATTGCGGCGCAAATGGCAGGTTCCCCAGGAATTGACAGTGAAGATTGGAAAGTAGCGATTGGGCGTTTCTTTAGTGAATTAGATGCTGCAGCGCAAACAGACAAAAGCATCAATGTCAATGAGGTGCGAGAATGGTACAACTTCTGGTTTAAGCGTAATCGCTATAATGCGGACGCAACAGTCCCTAAAGGTGATGTCATAGTGATTTTCAAACGCTTACAAGATTGGGCATACAAAGCATTTGATGATAGTAATGGTAAAAATAAATCACTTCTTGTACTGAGTGACCAATCTCGTCGTATCAAGGAATTGCTAGAAGAACTTCCTGAGACAAAATTGACAAATCTAGAGTTGGAACGCATCGTAAGAACTATCTACGAACCCTCGCCGATTATTTTTGACGAATGTGCCAAGGGACATCTTTCTTATACTTCTAATCCAAGTGCAGTTATTGGCGATGTTGACGATATGCTCTGGTGGAATTTTACCCAGAATGAGCCTGTTCATTTCTTTTCTCGTTGGTATAATGTGGAAAGAAATTATCTGCAAGGTATTGGTATTCAGTTAACTACGCCGCAGTTGCAAAATGCGCTTTTGCTTTGGCAACGCAGCCGCCCAGTCCTACGCACACGAGGGAGATTGATTTTGGTGATACCAGAAATGATAAATGGAACTGAAGTCCAAGAACATCCATTGTTTGATAATTTTAAAGCTGCATTTACTAATCCCGATGCGGTCACTTATGACTTGTCTAGTGAAAATGGGCGAGATGTCTTTGAAGCATATTTTAATTTAAAAGACAAAGTAGAAATACCGCACAAACAGTTAGGACGTCCACAGCCTTTCCTTAATATCCGCAATTTAGACCGTCTACAAGCCTCTGAATATGAGACATATAGTAGTTTGAATTCCTTGTATTATTATCCTTACAAATGGTTATTTCAATATCGCATTAAATTGCGTCCGTCCTCTATACTTAGCGTAGTTTCGGATAAAGCATTAATGGGTAATCTAGCCCATAAGATGTTTGAGGATATGCTCGAATTAGATATTACAAAATGGAAAAAGTCTGATGTTACCGAGTTCGTAGATAGCAATATTTATCCTCTTTTAAAACGTCAAGGTGCTGTTCTTCTTATGTACGGACGCGAGCCCGAACGTCTTAATTTCATTAATAAACTAAAAATTGCTGCTTGGAGTTTAGTGCGTCATTTACAACAAAATGATTGGAAGGTAAAGGCGACGGAATTGAAACTAAATGGTGATTTCTCAGACCATGAAGTGCGTGGTGTTGCCGATTTGGTACTAGAAAAGGATGGAGAGACGGCTATTGTAGATTTAAAATGGAGTGGTCGCGGTTATCGCACCAATCTCATTCGTAGCGAAGAGGATTTACAGATGATTTTATATGCAGATTTAATGGGCGAAGAAACGGTTCATACTGCCTATTTTATTATGCAGGATGCTAAAATGATTGCTCGCAATAATGCAGCATTTAGCGAAGCAGAAGCTGTTATGCCCGATGCAGACCACAAAGAAATTCATGCCCGCATGCTTTCTCGCATGGCTGCTACCCAAAAATGGCGTTTAAAACAAGTCGCAGAGGGAAAAATAGAAGTACGTAGTGCTGCTACGGCAAATATTTTAGAAGAGTATTACGAAGAAAATGAAGATGCGGACTTACTCATGGCTATTTTAGAGATGCATAGTAAAGACGCGAGTTTTGATGATTATAAGACGCTGGTGAATTTGGT
>CAZQTE010000052.1:0-20244 GCA_964595615.1 uncultured Saprospiraceae bacterium | reverse complement strand
TGAATTTCTCCGTCATTTTGTTCATGACTTTAAACTGTTTCATTCCTGCGTCCTTATCCAATAATAGGCTCAGATTTAAGAAAACGCCTGAACGCGCATCTTGTGGAAATGGTCGTGGTAATTTTTTAAACTGCATATCTAAAACATCAAAATCATTGATATTCATTGCTTCTGGAAAGCCATCATAATCAATATGTAAAACAAAATAATCATCTGTTTTTAACTTGATATTGGGGTCTGGCTGGATACGCTTATCTAAGAAAATACCAGATGTCACACCATTTTTTAAACTAATGGAAGCGGTATCGTGCATGAAAAGTATTTCAGAGAAATCGTAATTTTCATAGAAAGAAGTCATTAAGCGCACATTGAAGGCTGGAGTCATAGCACGTGTGGTGACTAAGACTTCTTGCATTCGTTGAGCTCTTTGCGGGTCTAATTCTTCGCTTTTTGCTAAGCGTTCCAACTCCGTCATTTTCTTATGATTGCTAGGCAATCGGACGATGAGCGTTGTGCTTTTGTCTTTTAAGTTTTGCAAGGCAGATTTGACAATAGCAAGACGGGCTTCTTCTGGTAGCGCATCGCTGTACTCTATAGTTGTTGCGCTTACTTGTGCTGAGATTTTTCCCGCTAAAAACAGCAAGAGGAAGAGAAAGGAATTTTTTTTCATAGCTTAGGACTTTTACTAAGGATAGTTTTAGAATCAAAAAGGCGCATTCCAAACTTAAATTTGAAATGCGCCTTAAAGAAAAGAAAATTCAATCGTTTCTTTTCGGTTTGTTATGTCGTCTTATTGCAAAATGGGGAATTATGCGATAATTTCAGCCGCTTTCGTGCGTGCTTTTTCCCAATTCCAAGCTGTCAGCATAATATCTTCAATGCTGCGTATCGGTTTCCAATGTAGAGCATTCATAGAGTTATTAGGGTCTGCGTATATTGCAACGACGTCACCTGCGCGGCGTCCGCCTAAGGTGTAATTGAGTTTTTGTTCCGTTACTTTTTCAAAAGCATTGATAGCTTCTAAGACCGTAACACCTTCTCCAATACCAAGATTGAAAATATCTGCTTTGCTTTCATTTCTGCCTTCTGCTAAGTATTCTAATGACTTCACATGTGCATTGGCCAAGTCCATTACGTGGATATAATCGCGGACACAACTACCGTCACGTGTGTTGTAATCGTCTCCGAATACAGTCATGCTTTTACGCTTACCTACCGCAGTTTCAGTGATGACAGGGACTAAGTTATTGGCTAATGTTCCGGGTGCTTCGCCCAATTCAGCAGACTCATGTGCACCTGCTGGATTAAAGTAACGGAGCAAAACTGAGTTTACATTTCCTTCTTTCTTAGCGAAATCACGGATGATTTGTTCTCCCATTTGCTTAGTACGTGCATACGGACTTTCTGCCTCTTCAAATGGCGTACTTTCTACCACAGGCAATGCTTTAGTATTTCCATAAACAGAACAAGAAGAAGAGAAGATGAAATGCGGCGCATCAAATTCTTCTGCACAACGCAGCACATTCAACAAACTATTGATATTATTATCGAAATAGCCAATCGGATTAAATACCGAGTCACCTACACTTTTAAATGCTGCAAAATGAATGATGCCTTGAATATCTGGGTGGTCTTGAAAGATAGATTTTGTGGCAGCTAAGTCGGTCAAATCAACATTATAATTTTGAACTTTAACACCAGTAACAGCTTCTACACCGTCCAAAGCGGCTATTGTTCCATTAGATAAATTATCGGCAGAAACTACCTCATAACCATTATCAATTAAATCAACTAAAGTGTGGCTGCCGATGTAACCGCAACCGCCCGTGACTAAAACTTTCATTTTTGCAGACATGAAGATAATTTTGAATTTTGAATTTTGAATGCAAAATAAATAACGCCACTTACTTAGCATTACAAAATTCAACCCTTGAATAAAATTGAATAACAAATTTACGAAAAAGGAGATTGAAATGTTCGATAATTTCGATAGACTTATTGCTCTTATAAAATGCTTTTCTGAAATTTAGATTTTTTTGCTAATTTTCTTCAAAAAATCCTTGGATAGTCCCTCTATTGAATTATTTTTTGAAGGAAAGTAGCGGAAAAAGATATTTTCAGAGGAGTGTTTTATAAGGGGAAGAAGTCTAATAATAGATGTGGAGGGATTTACAATGACTATTGAAGCTATTGATTTTCAAATAATAAGGTCTTCTCGTAAAAAACTAATATCTTGACGGAGAAGGAGGAGGAATGTCACTTTTAAGCCTTTCCAGGTGCTTTGCGTTCTAAGGTAATAGTCCCTTGTTTGCGTTTGAGGTCGCCAGCAGAGTGGTGCCAATCTTGCCAATAGCCCGTCAATTTCATTTCATCAAAACTACGGCGATATAAGAGTTGGAAGTGGCGAGGGAAGTGAATGGATTTATCTAATTTGTTAGGACGCACGATTTTAATGTCATAGATATTCATTGACAAATCTTTGTGTAATTTGCCTTTAATTTCTCCCTCTACTATTTCTCCATTTGGTAGATAAATGTAGGAACGCCCCGTTAATTTTTGTCTTTTACGAATGAGGAAAATTTCAACTTTGTATTCTGTATTTTCTTGGGTCAGTGTGCCTGCCCATAAGCCAGGTAGGTACTGTTGTGCTTGTACAGCAGTGGATATAAAAAAGAATAGGGCGAAAGTTAGGAGATATTTCATTTTTTGAGTTTTTCGACATTCTGATTGTTTGTTTCCTAGAGGAAACATTTCTAAGATGCAGGAAATGTGAAAAATGTTGTGTGGCTACTCTATTTTTAGAAAAAATAATTTCATTGCATCATTGCCATTACTCTTTAATAAAATACATATCGACCTCACCTTTACTCCTTACTGCCAACTTCCCACGATGCAAGAAGTCAAATTCACCCTTTACTAATTCGTAAGTCGTCTGCGAAATATTCACGCGCCCAACTTCTCCATGGCTTTCCATGCGCGAGGCGATATTTACAGTATCGCCCCAAATGTCGTAAGCAAATTTCTTACTTCCAACAATGCCCGCGACAACTGCACCAGTATGTAGTCCAATTCTCGCCTCAAATGTCGGACGATTTTCATTTTTTACTTGCTCGATATGATTTTTGATGAAATTTTGAATTTCTAAAGCTGCTTTTACCATTTGAATGGCTGCTTTTTTACCGTCGGTAGTTTCAGAGAGTGCGACTGTACACATATAGGCATCACCGATAGTCTTGATTTTTTCTAAACCATATTTGGTGATTATTTCATCAAAAGCACGGAAGTAAAAATCAATTTCTGCTACTAATTTTTCTGGTTCTAATTCTTCTGATATTTTACTGAAATCTTTAAAATCAGAGAAAAAGACGGTTACCTGTTCATAGCGTTTTGCTTTAGTTGTGCCGTTCTTTTTGAGCTCTTCCGCCGTTTTAGCAGGTAGAATATTCAGCAGTAAATTATCAGAAATACGTTTCTCTTCTTCTAACTCATGCGTACGTTCTTTGACCTGAGCTTCTAAAACGTGCTCGCGTACATGAGTGAGATGCAGACGATAGCGCATGATAGCATACATCAGTCCTGTTACTAACAAAAGACTGAGAAATAAGAAGATTTTTGTTTTGTAAAAGGCTTCTTCGATGCGGATAGGTAAGCGTAATTCCTCTGTATTCCATTCGTCTGTACCTGCTGCGCCGCGCACTCGAAAAGTGTAGTCGCCAGCTGGTAAGTTATTGTAACGAGCAGAGTTAACTTTTGCGGACTCTGACCAAGTTTTATCGTAACCTTCCAATAGATAGGAATAGCGATTTTCGTTTGGATTATTAAAATCTGCTAAGGCAAAATTAAAGGTGAAAAACTTATCTCTCCAAGAGAGGTTTAATTGACTATCTGCGCGTATCCCCGCTGAAAAGCGAATTAGACTATCTGTCGTTCCGTCAAATTTTGAGAAGCCTGTCAACATTAATTTACTCTCTACATCTTCTTTTTGAGCAGCAAAACTATGAGTAGGATAAAAGGCAGTCACGCCATTCATTCCTCCAAAAAATAAACGACTATCAGAAGCACGCAAGGCAGAAATACGATTAAATTCATTAGCCGGCAAGCCGTCTTTTTTAAAGAAATTGTCAACACTTTTATTAGGTTGCAAACGGCAAAGTCCATTGTCCGTCGTCAACCAAACAACACTGTCACCTTCGGGTAAAATGGCATTAATAAAATTATTAGGCAAGCCGTCTTCCGTTGTAAAATGCGTGATATCAGAACTGTTTATTTCGATTCTGTCTAAACCATTTGCCGTAGCGACCCAGACCTCTCCGCGCTCATTTTCGTAAATACTCAAAATTCGATTATCGCTCAAACTCAAAGCATCTTCTCCTTTTTGAAAACGCTTTTTGAGTCGACCTGAACGACTCATTTGCAAAACACCAGAGGCATTTGTACCAATCCAAAAGTCACCACTTTTTTGCCCTTTATGCAAGTACGTAATATCTAAATCTGTGCTGTCAGACCAAGCTTTTCCAGCATATTCGATTTTTAGTTTTTTAGAAGGGAAATACTGTGTCAGATTATTTTCAAAGCCAAACCAGAGAGCATTTCCGTCCACTATCACGACACCTTTATCATTTACGCGCCCAGAGAAAATTGTATCCGTTCGTAAAGTTTTTAAATCAATTCGCAAACCATTTCCAGTCCATAATGCGCCTTGTGAATAAGCCAAACCAAAAGGCGGTTGACGATAATCATTCTTAGGAAAAAGTGGCATTAGGACACCCGTTGTCTTCTCTAATTTGTGAATGGAATTGTAATAACTGAAATAAACATTGCCGTCTTCATCTTCACACATACCACGCATACTACAGAAACCACTGCTGCAAAATTCATTTCCTTCATTCAGATATGTCGAAAAAAGACGGTCTGCTTGCGCCATTTTTATTGCACCCAAATCTGATGCAATCCAAATTACACCGCTGCGGTCTTGGAATACTTGACGGTAATTAGGAGCGTATTTCGTTGTTGCTTGGATTTTTTTGTTGAGGTCAAGGAGTTCGCCAGAGTCATAATTGAGTTGTAATAAAACACCGCGTCCTGCCAACCAGATATTCTCGTCCGCGTCCACTAAGAAGTTCTCAATACCGATTTTCTTATAAATTTTATTGGTCAGAGGATGCTTGCGAAATTTATTTTGTGTTGCTGTTTTATAATACAATTGACCATTTTCTGTCAGGATATAAATACTTTTATTGGGAGTCAGTTGCATATCTGAAATCCGCGAGAAAGAAGCTTCTTTGCCTTCGAAAGAAAAGTTCTGTAAAACTTTTTTGTCAGAAAAAGCTAAGCCTTCTGCTTGCGTATTGATGTTAAATTGCCACAATTCATTTTCAACCGCGCCCGCATAAAGTGTATCTCCAACCAATAAAAGTGGATGTTGATTGTACTTGCCAGGAAGTTCGATGAGCGGATGTGTCTCACCATATTTGTTGATGAAAAGGAGATTACTATTTCCTGTAGATTGCTCAAATGCAGCCGCAAGAATTCCGCCATTAACTGGCGTTAAGTTGTATCCAGTCAGTTCTTTGCCGCGCTGTGCTGCTGAGGAAATGGCTATTCTTTGATGTTTTCCATTGAAGGGTTCTAAGGCTGAAATCTGATTAGGATGCGAAAGCCAGATGCGATTATCAGGCGAGATATGCATATCTGCAATATAATTCTTTGAGATAGAATTTGCTTTTGCATCTGCCGTATAATGAACGAAACCATATCCATCAAATTTATTCAAACCATTCACCGTTGCCAACCAAATAAAGCCCGAAGTATCTTGCTGTATTTTGGTAACATTACGATGCGTCAAGCCTTCTTCAAAACCATAAATCTGAAAAGAAAAATCGTTGGACTGTGCCTGTATCGAAATCTGATAAAGGCATAAAAGTAGGAGGGAATAATATTTTATGAGGCGTTTGAATTGCATTGGAGTGCGAAGATAGGGAGAAATGAGAGTTTTTTGGAATCCTTTAATTTCTTACGCGATTTAAGTAGTTTTTAGATTATTGCTCGTCAAAATCTATTGTTTTTTGACAGATTTTGACGAGTAATAATTTTTTGTCGTCAAAAAGTAGTATTTTGCAGCAGATTTTGACGAGTAATAATTAAATTGAAAAATTGATTCTAATATGAAAGCCATACCATTTATAGGACGAAAAGAAGAAAGAAAAGTATTAGAAGAAGCTTTAAATACGCGAGAGGCAGAAATGATTTCTGTTATTGGCAGGCGACGAGTGGGTAAAACGTTTTTGATAAGAACAGTGTATAAGGATAGGATTTCTTTTGAGATTTCAGGTATTCAAAATGCCCAAGGAGATGAACAGTTGCGTAATTTTGTTCAGCAAATTAAAGAGTTTTTTCCTAGTACAAAATTAAAGCAAACTCCAAAAGACTGGTTAGACGCCTTTTTTGTTCTCATTGAACATTTAAAAACAGTGAGTCAAAAGGAAAAGATTGTTGTATTTTTTGATGAATTGCCTTGGTTATCTACCCACAAGTCGGGCTTCCTTCGAGCTTTGAGTTATTTTTGGAATTCATGGGCAGAAAAACAAAATATCGTGGTAGTTTTATGTGGTTCGGCAGCCTCATGGATGATTAAAAAAATATTACGAAACAAAGGCGGACTACATAATAGAGTTACTAAACGTCTGCGCCTGAAGCCTTTTACTCTCACTGAGACAGAGGATTATTTGCGTAGCCGAAATGTATTCATAGACCGCTATCAACTGTTGCAAATTTATATGGCAATGGGGGGGATTCCTCATTATTTGAAAGAAATCAAAAATGGGAAAAGTGCTGTACAGAATATCAATCAAATTTGCTTTAGTGAAGATGGTTTATTACAAGATGAATTTGAAAGCCTTTATCCTGCTCTCTTTGACTCTGCGGATTATCATACTGCCATTATACGTGCTTTAGCTGAAAAACAAAATGGATTAAGTCGAAGTGAAATTAGTACTCAAGCTAATCTACCTGAAGGTGGCAATATATCGAGAGTTTTACTGGAGTTGGAAGAGTCTGGCTTTATCTCAGCATATCGTCCTTATGGAAAACGGAAGAAAGGAACAGTTTACAGACTAACGGATGAATATTCGCTTTTTTACATACGATTTATTGAGAAAAATAAGATGAGGAAAAATACAAATTGGATAGCTTTAAGTCAAACCCAGGGATATAAAATTTGGAGCGGTTATGCTTTTGAGAATATTTGCTTAAAGCATATAGAAAATGTGAAAAAGGCACTTGGAATAGAAGGAATTCATTCTGTGTCTTCTTCTTTTTTACAAAAAGGAACTGGGGGCGAACAGGGAGCACAGATAGATTTGCTTATTGACCGTAATGACCACGTTATCAATTTAATAGAAACGAAATTTTACAATACAGAATTTACAATTTCAAAGGAGTATGCTGCGCGTTTACGGGAGAAAATGCGTGTTTTTCAGGAAGCTACACAAACAAAAAAACACTTGATGTGGACTCTAATTACTGCATTTGGTATTCATGAAAACCAACATAGCATAGGATTGGTCGCTCAAGAATTAACAATAGAAGATTTATTTTAAAACCTCCGCCAAACTGGCTCTTTCCGCGCCATAGGCGGCAAAGTAAAATGCACAAATCTATCTTCTACCATAGCACTCATAATCAACAATTTTTCCCCATCCCATTCGCCAAAAATACTAATCGGATGTCCGCCACTAATTGCTAATAATTTCCAACCGAAATCTTCTTGCAAACGTGCTGGGATAGTTTGTTGATTGGAGTCTGTTAATAATAATTTTCCCTCAGCAGATACAGGCGTCACGTGCATTAAAAAAGCAGGAAAACGCGCCAGCCAAGGATTATCACCAATCGCCTCCGCATAGGCGTCGGCAAAGTCTGATAAATTGTAATAGCCCTGCCAATTGATAAATTCGTCTACCCGATGTGCCTCCTTCGCAAACATCCGCATAGGGTAGGAGGACGGGTAGAAAATCATTCTTGCCTTAAAAATATGCCCGACTTGCCATTGCTCTTTATACGGTTCCGTTTGGAAAGCAAAATCTAATAAAAGACCGACGCGGTCGATATTCTCGCCATATAAATAGGTGCGCCGTTCGTAGAGTTTATCGTCCGCTGTAAATTCTGTTTGACCGATAACGAGCCAAGTGTCTTCAACGGCTTCGCGGTCAGCTAAATTTTCGCGCTTGTAATTGATGCCAGCTACATTGAGCAATTCTTCTTGTAGTTGCGGCGGTAGTTTTTCTAAATTTTGAAAACCTTTGGAAAGTAAATGAATCTCTCCTAATTCGGCTAACATTTTTTCGTGCCAGTTGGGAGTGCCGCGCAGATTTTGCAAATTCAAGACGCGTTTTCCGATACCGCCAAGCTTTGCATCTACCATGCGCGCAGAAAGTTTTTCCCAAAAATCATCGCCTTGTTCCTCCGCCCGCGCCAATCCTTGTTGCAATATATCCGCCAACCAGAGGTCTAATTCTTGTAAACCCGTTGCCATTTGTTGCAAGCGTTTTTCGCGTGTTTTTAGGCGATGTTCGGCGCGTTTGCGTTCGATTTCTGCTGCCTCTTCGAGTGTAGGAGGGGGGGCAGATTTTTTAGCAATTAATTCTTTTGCCCAATCACTTGTACCTTCAATGATTTGAAAAGCGCCAGATTGTTCTAAAAGTAAAAGAGCGAGCGCAATGCTGTGTTTGCAAGGACGTTTGCGAGAAGGGCAGGTGCAGTGAAAAACTGCTTTTTCAAGATGTGTATTGTCAAAAATCGTTTTGTAGAAAGAAGCGCCACTGCTTTTACATTCTCCCCAAGTTAACTTTCCATTACTTTGTAGATCACGCCATTTACGCGTATGCGCATGCTTTTTTGCGCGAGCAAAAGCATCTTTGTCTTGGGCAAGATTGTAAATGTTTTGAAAAGTTAAAAGCATTTTTTTTGTTGACAGTTTTCAGTTGCCAGTTGACAGCTAAAGAATTACAAATTTTGCATAAAAGCAGCAATGTCATCGCTAGAGTCTAATTGCAATTTTTTACGCAAGCGATAACGTCCCATTTCTACTGATTTTGGAGAAATATTTCGGACAGAAGCGATGTCTTTTGTCGAAAGATTGAGACGTATCAAACCACAAAGTTGTTTTTCATTAGCAGTCAAATCTGGAAATTTCTTAGATAAACTATTAAAGAATTCCTGATTGACAACATCGACATTCTGTTGAAATTTAGTGATATCGTCATTGATCTTTAAATGATTGGAAGTCAATAGCAATAATTCTTTTGCTTTTGCCTTTGCTTTTTCACTATTCCCTGAGTCGACGATGCTTTTTAGACCATTATATAACTGTTCAGATAATTCATTTTTTCGAGAAATATCCAGCGCGAAATTTGTCAAATCTTGTTGCTTATTTTTCAATTCTTTTTGGAGTAATTCGCGTTCTTTTTCTTCGTTTTTTAGGCGCGTTTGCATGAGGGCGCGTTTGGCTTTATTGCGTGAATAAAAAAGCCAACTGATGAGACCTAAACCAATCAAAGCAAGAACTGCGGCTAAACTTGTGAAAAAGCCAATACGTTTTTCAAATTCTAACTGAGTGATTTGTTCACGACTTTCAGCGAGTTCGCGGTCTCGTTTTTCATCTTCGTAAGAAGCTTGGACTTTTGCGATTTCTGTAGTGAGTTTGGTATTAATTAGGCTATCGTTTAAGCGGGTAGATTCTTGGAGGAATTTATTAGATTTTTCATATTTTCCTTGCTCCGAATAGAAAATAGACATTTCTTTTTTTGTCTCAACAATGAGACTATTATATTGATGTTCTTCACTTATTTGTAAAGCTTCTTCAAATAAATTTTGAGCTTTAAAAAGCTTATTTTCTTTGCCATAGACAGCAGCTAACTTTATAATACTAGATGCTATCTGTTTTGGATCTTTAAATTTTTGAGCTAACTCGAATGATTTATAAAAATATCTTTCACATATTTCATATTTTTCTTGGTCATAGTAGTATTCTCCTATATTTCCTAGAGGAATACTCATCATATTTTCCAAATTATTATCTTCAAAAATTTGTACACACTCTTTAAATTTATCGAGAGATAATCCCCATTTTTTCATTTTCCCATAAACAGCACCAATCCCATTTAAATTAACACCTTGCCAAAGTGGGTCTTTTAATTCTTTGTACATATTCAAAGAACCTTCAAAGTTTTCTATAGCCTTCTTGTCATCTTCTAAATAATTGTAAACATTGCCAATATAGTAAGTTGCGTAGGCATTAAAACGAAGACTATCCAAATCTTCCCCTATTTTTTTAGCAGCCAAGAAATTAGAGAGTGCATCATCGTACTTGTTGAGGTTCAAGTTAGATAACCCCAGAGTTTGTAAGGCTCTAAATTCTCCAACAGCATAATTAATTGCCTGAGCTGCGTCAAATGCCTTTTGTGCTACTTTTATTTTTTGAAAATAGTACAAACTATCATTACTCGCTAACTTATTTAAGCTATCCACATACGACTTTGGTATCACCTTGACCTGTGCTGCCAAGCAAACGCTTAGCAACAAACCACAAGCTGTCAATAATTTTTTCATTTGTTGGTAATTTGAAACCGAAATATATAACTTCTTAAGGGCATTTAAAGAATAAGTTATAACAAAGTTGAACAATTATTTTTTTCTTATTTGAGGCAAAAAACGTAGGCAATGCAGGGCATTGGCGAGGCTTTTTAACGAAAAATAAGGAAGAAGGAATGTTTAAACTGTTATAAGTTATTTTTAAAACGACCCTTAGGGAAAGAAAAAAGCCGTTTTACTTCTAACAGAAATAAAACGGCTTTGCATAGCGAAGGAAATAAGTTTTTATTAAAAAGTATTGCTCGCTTCTTTATAAATGACAGCCAGCATCACCTGACCTACAATACGCAAGGATTTCTTGCTAATAATATCCATGTTATCATCATGTGTGTGGTGATAAGTTCCAAATCCTGCACGTTGACCAGTACCTGTTGGTTTGTTGATAATATCAATCATGGGAATGCCTGCATAAGTCGAAACGAAAACATGATCATCTGTTACAGCACCTAAATCTTCGTTGACAAAATAATTAGTATAACCCATTCCTTGTGCCAATCGCCACACTTTTTGTACGAGACTTGGATTAAAGCGCATCGAATATCCTTCTCGTCCAAAACGTGGATTTTTTGAACCTACCATGTCTAAAAGTATCCCATATTTTGCTGAGTATCCAGCGGGGACAACATTTTTTCCCCAATATTGAGAACCCAAACACCAAGTTAACGAAGTGTCTTCGGTACCGTCGCCGTCTTTCCCTTGGTCTTCTGCATCAAACAATAATAGGTCAACTCCCAAATCTTCCGCTGCGATTGGGTTTGCTTGCAACACACGGGCTATTTCTAAAAGAACACCTACACCACTACCACCATCATCTGCGCCATCAATAGGCTGGTCAGCGCGTTCAATGTCTTTATCTCCTGCAAAACGACTATCCCAATGCGCTGCAAAAAGAATACGTTTTTTAGCACTTGGATTGAATTGTGCCATGATATTTTTACTTGGCAGCTCATCACCCCAATATACTTTTGCTGTAAAATCTTGCTCTATGACATTAGCACCATATTCTTTAAATTGATTTACTAGCCATTCTGCAGTTTGCTTGTGTGTCTCTGTACCGGGTAGGCGGTGTCCAAAGGCTACTTGTTTTGCTACGAAATCATAAGCGGATTGTCCGTCAAATTTTGGAATACTGTATTTTGCTTTCACGGGCGCTGCTGGTTTATCTACAGGTGGTTTTGTATCGGTTTCACAACTGATAAACAAAATAGAGAAAATCAGTACACAAAGACTGAATTTTATTTTAGAATAGATATACATATTAATTGCTTGATTTTTTCAGAAAGTGCAAAGCTACGAAATAAAGGCTTTTTAGAAATCTTATTTTAAATTCCTTAAAACAATAATCGCAAATCTTAACTTTTTGGTACAACATCTGGCATAAAACTGTGGATTTAGCTCAAAATTGTAGAAGATATGTCATTCTTGAAAATGAAAAATACATTGTTACTTCTTTATGACAGAATTCGTGCAATCCTCTCGTATTTTTGCGTTCTATATCAAACAAAATTTATTAGGGAAGTAAGTTTGAGTTTTATCCATAAACTCAAACTACCTTTTAGGAAGGGAAAATTTATGCTTGAAGGTTATAAAATACTAACAGTCACTCACAGGGACATTCATGTCAAAGAAATCAGTAACTACGTCTTGCAGGTTACTGACTTTGAAGCTGGTTCTGAAAAGCTACGTGCTTTGATGAAAAGCTTTAGTATTGACGAGATTATGTATGTGGCAACTTGTAACCGCGTGATGTATTTTTTCTATACCGAAAAGGAATTAGATAAGAATTTTTCTTTCCGTTTTTTCCAGCAAGTTAATCCTAAATTGACACCAAACGACCTTTTCCTTTTACCAAAAAAAATTAAATACTTCACAGGCAAAAAAGCACTTAATCATTTAAATGAGGTGGCTGCTTCTGTAGATTCTTTGGTAGTGGGAGAGAGAGAAATTTTGCGTCAACTTCGGGAGTCTTATGAGACTTCGCGCGTGGCAGGCTTGACTGGTGATAAGATTCGTTTGGCGATGCAAAGTGCCGTTGCAGGTGCAAAAAAAGTCTATGGCGAGACACGTATTGGCGAAAAGCCTGTGTCTATTGTTTCTTTAGCAATTAAAGAAATGATGAAAATGAATCTGCCAGAAGATGCGCGTATTCTTATGATTGGGGCAGGGCAGACAAATCGTTTGGTTTCCAATTTTTTGATAAAATATCAATTTCGCGATGTCACTGTTTACAACCGTACTTTAGAAAATGCAGCTCAGTTAGCGGCTACGATGAGTGGTCGTGCTGATACTTTGGATAATTTGCCTAATCATAAAGGTGGTTTTGATTGTCTTATTGTGTGTACAGCTTCGACTGAAGCGGTGGTTAATGCTGATTTGTATGGTAAATTATTGAACGGTGAAACGGATAAAAAAATCGTTGTTGATTTATCTATTCCTTATAATGTAGATAAGGACGTTTTTGAAAAATATGACGCACATCATATTGAAATTGATGGTTTGCGTGCTTTAGCGAAGGAAAATCTTTCTTTTCGTCAGAAAGAAGTGACGATAGCAAAAGATATGTTGGTTCAGAATTTAAATGAGTTTCACGTTATTTTCCAAGAACGTAAATTAGCCTTAGCAATGCGCCATGTTCCTACCGAAATCAAAGCTATCAAGGCTCATGCGATGAATACGGTATTCCGTAAAAAGATGGATTTACTTGATGACGAAAGCCGTGCCATCGTTGAAGAAATGATGACTTATATGGAAAAGCGTTGTATTAGTATTCCTATGCAAGCAGCTAAAGAAGCGTTTTCTTAGCTCTATTTTAAAGGTCGCACATTATTAGCTACGTCAAATGTTAGCATCTTGTAGCGAACCATTATTTCTCCTTTTTTATCATATTTAATATATCTCTTATTGTGAAAAGGGTCTATGATAAATAGTTCTTCAGGATTATCTACTTTCTCTTTTAAACGGAAAATTTTCATTCTTTCTCTTGTAAGGTAGAAAGAATTAGTTGGTTGCATCAAAGTCTTAGGATGCAGAAAAAGAGACTCATCTTTAAATTCTCTTCCAATTTCAATTGATGAATTTTTAACGGTTCTTCCCCAATCTAAGCTATATCTATCCGGAATGATAAACCAGTTTAAAGCCACTCTAGCAAGGAGTAAAATAGCGACTGTTATCAATAATCTTTCCTGCTTTTTCTTCCAAAATAACCAAGACAAAGCGCCGATAGTAGAGCTAATGCCTAATACTTTTAAGTACAAGAAAGGAACATTAGCTGTTCTCTCCAAAAACAAAGGAGAGAGAGAGCCTATAAATAATCCGACACAAAGCAGAGCTAGAATAATCTGAATAATGACATGTGCTTTTGTGTTTTGTCCTTTTCTGAAATAAAGAAATAGAAGACTCGTAAAAAGTAAAGGTAAGTGCATGAAAAGATAGCGCGGATAGACCTGTACGCTTAGCCAGTAAACTAGAATATTTGCAAAAAATGTCACTAAACAGAATACGATGAAAGGGTCTGCCGATAATATTTTTCTAATACCTTTTTGAAAAAATAAAATGACTAAAATAGTCCAAGGAAGGAAATGAAAAATAACCTCAAATGGAAAAGTGAAAAGGTGTAAAATTGTACTTCCTATTCCATGAGACGAAGCAGTCCGACGCGAACTTTCAAAAACTAGTGTATTGAAAACGGTTTCGAGAGAATTGTATTGATTGTAAGCGAGATAATAGCCTCCGACAGTTATTAGGAATATAATCCCTCCAGAGATGTGCGCTAGAGAAAAGAGTTGTTTAAAGTCCTTTTTGTAAATAAAAAATGACAATAAAGTTGCTCCTTGAAATACTAAAGAAGGCAATCCTTTCATTAAAAAACCCAGGGCAGTTAGTAAATAGGTAAATATGAAGAGGGAATAAAATTTTCGTTTTTCATATTGATGATAGACAAGCATAAAGGCAGAAAAAGTTAGCCAAGAAAATGCAATGTCAATTAAGCCTAGCATACTGTCATAAATCAGAATTCTACCACAGGTAATCAGAAAAAGAGCATTTAGAAAAGCAAATTTTGTTGAGTAATGCTTCTTTGAAAAATAAAAAATTGTACTAGCATATCCCAATAGGCAAAACACCGTAGCTAAACGCGATACAAATTCATCATAAGTCCCAAAAGCTTTGAACCAGAGCAGCAAAAACCAATTGTAAAGTGGCGGTTTATTGTAGTAATATTCACCATTGATAGTCGGAGTTACATAATTACCAGAGAGGTCCATTTCTAAGGCGATGAGTGCGCGCATAGCTTCGTCATCGATGAATGGAATAACACCTAAGTTTATTAGTAAAGCAGGGACGAGTAATAGTAATATAAAGCCAAAAAATAGAAGTTGCTGTTGTCTAGTGAACGTCTCTTGCATATTGATTTTGATGAATCGTAGAATTTAAGAGCAAAAGTAGTTAAATTTGATGTGTTAAATTAAGCTATCACCTGAAATAGCAAACTAAGAACAACACTAAAGAATAATTATGCCCTCTGTCTTCCGTCTCATTTGTAGACTGACCTCTCTCATCTTATTAGTTAGCATTGCTGGCTGTAAAGAGCCTATAGAACCTCCATCTTCTGAAAGTATAACAAAAGCAGACCGTGAGGTATTAGGAAAAAAACTCTTGGGACTCATTAAAAATCGTCCGATTGAATATCCCATTTTAGCAAATTCAGGAGAAGATACCCTGGCTTATCAATTTGTGCAGACACTCTATAATCAAGCGACTGCAGCTATTCGTTTAGACTTAAATTCACCTATTAGTAATCGTTGGAATCAAGATAAAGATTGGGAAATTTATATTCTTGATAAAAATGATGTTGTAGATGCATTTTCTTTGCCTGGTGGCAGTTTATTTATTACGACGGGATTTTTGAAAAGTATAAAAAGAGAGTATGAACTGTTTTATCTTTTGTCCTTTGAAGCTAATCTTATCAATGAAAAATATCTTTTGAATCGAATGGTCTCGGAGTATAATACCGTGAATTTGTTAAATATTATTGACGGAGCAGTAGAGAGCAATGGTATAGCTGTATCTCAAGTAATGAAAGATGCGACCGAGTTTGTATTTAGTGAAAGTGAAGTTGGAAATATCGACGCGGAGACAGTGCCTTCTATCTGTAACACTTCCGTATATCGGGGCGATGGCATTGCCGAAATTATTGCACATAGCACTGAAAATTTAAACTACTGGTTGCAAAAGAGAATGGATTATGGTGGGAGAGGAGACACTGCGATTAGACTAGCAGAGGAAGCGGGAAACTGCGGTTCTTTACGTACCACGGGTGCTTATCAAGAATTTGTTTTGGATATTTTAGACTAATATTTTAGCAAAAGAAAAAGTGTCGCTAATCCTCAGATTAGCGACACTTTTTTGTTGGTAAGACAGAGCTTAGAATGAACGATTTAATGTTCATCAAACTTCATATCAAATTTCTTTAAAATTGTCTCCACCAAAGGATTCAATTCATTCATTCTCAATAATCTATCCTTATCAGACATTGGCTTTTTGCGTTCAGGTGCGGCAGCCAATTTACTTTTATCGACAGATAATTTACGATTCAAAATCGGACGTTTGAGTTCTGTCCGTAAGAATTCCATGAGTTGTAAATCTTGCCTAATCGTATTTTCTGCTAATTGAGAACTTACTTTTAACTCAATTTCTGTATCCGAAATCAAAATTACCTCCGTCGAGCGCATGATATTTTGCAAATTTGCACTACCCGCTTGCGAAATATATTTTTCCCAAGCTGCCATTAAAATTTCTTCTGTCAGCGGTAATTTTTGTTCCTCTTCCTCGGCTTTTTTGACAGTTTCTTTTTTAACAGACGCTTCAATATCTGCTAAATTCATAGAGAAGCCACCCGTGCTTTTTCCTAGACTTAGAGAAGGCTTTTCTAAGTTTGGCTGCTCTGATTCTTTTGCAACATTGGCTTGTGGACTGGCAACAGGCTCAGGACTTGAGACAGCTTCTGCTTGTGGGACAGCTGGTTCAGGTGTTGGAACTACTGGCGCAGCTGCTGCAACTGGTGCAGGTGGTGTTTGAACAGCTGGCGGAGGCGTATTTTGCGGCGCGGCAACTGCTGGCGCGGCATTATTTATATCAATTGTTTTTTTTTCAAGGGGAGCGGCAGACATCGGCATGGCGCTGGCAGGTGATGCTGCGCGAGCGATATAAGCCATTTTTATCAATGCCATTTCGGTATGGAGGCGTTTATTGCGCGCCATTTTGAAATTAATATCACAATCATTTGCGATACTCAAAGCTGATAAAACAAAACTCGTCGGTGCTAAATTTGCCTGTTGCTGGTATCTATCTTTCAATTTATCGCTCACCTCTAACAATTGCAAAGTCGCGGCATCTTTACAAACCAAAAGATTTCTCAAATGCTCCGCCAAGCCATTAATAAAAATATCTGCTTCAAATCCTTTTCGCAAAATATCGTCAAAAATTAGCATCAACTGCGATACATCTTCCGTTAAAAGTGCATCTGTTACTTTGAAAAAATAATCATAATCCAACACATTTAAGTTGGTAATGACATCTTCGTAAGTTATTTTTTTACCAGAAAAAGAGACGATTCTATCAAAAATAGACAACGAATCCCGCAAAGCACCGTCTGCTTTTTGCGCGATGATATGCAAAGCATCTTTGTCAGCATCAATTCCTTCTTCTGCACAAATACCTTGTAGGTGCGAAACCATGGCTTGTATTTGTATGCGCTTAAAGTCAAAAATCTGACAGCGCGACAAAATGGTAGGAATGATTTTGTGTTTTTCCGTCGTCGCTAAAATAAAAATCGCGTAGGGTGGCGGTTCTTCTAAAGTCTTCAAAAAGGCGTTGAAGGCAGCCTGTGAAAGCATGTGAACCTCATCAATGATGAAGATTTTATATTTTCCTTGTTGCGGCTGAAAACGAACTTGCTCAACTAACTGACGAATGTGGTCAACACTATTATTAGAGGCAGCATCCAACTCCATGATGTTGAAAGATGCATTTTCCGCAAAAGATTTACAACTTGAACATTCATTACAAGGCTCATAATCGTCTGTAACATTCATGCAGTTCATCACCTTAGCGAGAATACGCGCACAAGTTGTTTTACCCACACCACGCGGTCCACAAAACAAAAAGGCATGTGCCAAATGGTCGTTTTGCAAAGCATTCTTGAGGGTTTGAGAAACATGTTCTTGCCCTACGACATCCTCGAATCTATCGGGACGGTACTTTCTTGCGGATACTACGAAGTTGCTCATATTAGTTGACGGTTGGCTGTTGTCAGTTGACAGTGCCGTACTTACTTGTTCATTTTTACGGTCTTACGAAGGTACAATTTTTTTTGAAGTAAAATGTCAGTAAAGCATATTTTAAAATCCTGTTTAAGCTAAAAGAAAAATTATTTCTTAAAACTTAGTTTAAAAACTAAACTAAGTAGATTTTTATGCGTTTAAATAATAAAGTCAGAATAAAAATCCTCATTTTCGCAGCGCGAAAGGATTCATTCACACTCGTAAATAGTTGTTTGTATAGAGGCGGGCAGGCTTCCAACCAACAACTTCCAACTAACAACTAATTTAGAAATGAAAATATCAATAGCCCAACTCAATTTCCTCATCGGAGACTTTGACGGAAATACTGAAAAAATATTAGCTGCTACCAAAGAAGCGAAAGCGGACAAAGCAGACATCATTTGCTTTCCAGAATTGTCTATATGTGGTTATCCGCCGCGAGATTTTTTGGAGTTTGATGATTTCATTAAGCAGGCAGAAAAGTCTATCAAGAAAATAGCAAAAGCAGCTAAAGGCATTGCTATCGTCGTCGGTGCGCCTACTAAAAATCCTGTGATTGAAGGAAAAGATTTGTATAATTCTGCTGTCTTTATGGCGGACGGGAAAGTGCAGCATGTTCAGCATAAAACACTATTGCCGACTTATGATATTTTTGATGAGTATCGTTATTTTGAGCCAGCGAGTGAGTGGAATGTGGTAGAATATAAAGGCAAAAAAATTGCGATAACTGTTTGTGAAGATATCTGGAATATCGGAAATGAAAATCCAATGTATCGTGTATGTCCAATGGATGAATTGATTAAACAAAAGCCTGATTTTATCTTAAATTTATCTGCTTCGCCTTTCAGTTACAAGCAAGCAAAAGAACGTATTCACGTCGTCAAAGCGAATGTGAAACGTTACAATATTCCGATGTTTTATGTGAATCATGCTGGGGCACAAACGGAGATTATTTTTGACGGAGGCTCCTTGGTGGTTTCGCCAGACGGGAAGGTTTTTGATGAGTTACCTTATTTTGAAGAAGGATTGCGCAGCTATGATTTGGCGAAGGTGACGAAGGGGAAGAAGGACAACGAGCAGACGAAAGATAAGATGACTTTGATACACGATGCTCTGGTGACAGGTGTGCGTGATTACTTTGGAAAATTAGGATTTAAGAAAGCAATCTTGGGACTTTCTGGAGGAATTGATAGTGCGGTTGTTGCGGTCTTGGCGGCGCGTGCTTTAGGCGCAGATAATGTACGTGTGGTCTTGATGCCTTCGCAATATTCTTCTGACCACTCGGTGAATGATGCGCGTGAATTGGCGAAAAACTTAGGCTGTCAATACGACATCGTACCGATTGAAACCGTCTATGAAAGTTACATGGATATTTTGAAGCCGCACTTTTGGGGCAGAGATTTTAATGTAACAGAAGAAAATCTACAAGCGAGAATACGCGGAATGTTCCTCATGGCTTTCTCTAATAAATTTGGAAATATCTTGCTCAATACTTCCAATAAAAGTGAAATGGCAGTTGGCTATGGAACGCTTTATGGAGATATGTGTGGTGGACTTTCTGTCATTGGAGATGTGTACAAAACGGAGGTTTTTGAACTCGCGCGCTACATGAATAAAGACGGCGAAGTCATTCCAGAAAATACAATCACTAAGCCACCAAGTGCAGAATTGCGCCCTGACCAAAAGGATAGCGACAGCTTGCCAGATTATGATGTTTTAGATGAAATCCTTTACTTATATATCGAGGAAAGACAAGGGCCAAAGGAATTGATAAAGCGTGGATTTGATGAGAAATTGGTGAGACGTATTTTGCGTTTGACGAACATTAATGAGTTTAAGCGTTATCAGACAGCGCCTGTCTTGCGGGTGTCACCTAAGGCATTTGGTATGGGACGAAGAATGCCGATAGTGGGTAAGTATTTGTCTTAGGATTTTTACCGCGAAGGCGGAGAGGCGGGGAGATTTTATATAAAACCTTTTCGTCTCTCCGCCTCTGCGGTAAAAACTAAACAGGCAAAATCTGCTGCAACCTCTTCACAATTTCCAATGTCGCTGGACAAATCTCTGTGTTTTTCAAAGTCAAACTCAGTATCTGATAAAACTGCTTTCTATCCGTATGCGGATATTCGCGACAAGCCTTCGGGCGCGCCTCATAAATCGAACAATAATTATCCTCTCCTAAAAACGGACATGGCGCAAAATTGAAAACATAGTCGCCGTCGCTATCTAAATGCAAATATTTTTCAGTTAATTCCGCAGGGCGCAACTTTAGAAAATC
>CAZQTE010000051.1:2799-20284 GCA_964595615.1 uncultured Saprospiraceae bacterium | reverse complement strand
TTTTAGAATAAAGTCTTGTTATATATGGTCTACTTTATATTGTAAATTTCACATATTTGATTAAGCGTCCAATTGCCAAGTGTTTTTCTTCATAATAAGTATGAATGTCTAATTCAGGAATTGGCAATGGCTTAGCATAAATATCATCGTCATGATAGAGAATTGTACAGCCTTCTTCCTTTTCTAAAGTTTCTACCGTAAACTCATAAAGCGTTGGATCATCTGTCTTCAAATGAATAATTCCGCCAGGCTTTAATATTTTTCTGTATTCTTTAATGAATGGAGGTGAAGTCAAACGGCGATTTGCCTTTCCTTCTTTTAGGAATGGGTCAGGGAATGTAATCCAAATCTCGTCCACTTCTCCTTCTCCAAAAAACAAAGCTATTTGTTCAATGCGTGTACGCAAAAATGCAGCATTAGATAAATCTTCCGCCAAAGCAACTTTTGAACCTTTCCATATACGGGCACCTTTAATATCTACACCAATAAAGTTACGTTTTTTGTAACGTCTTGCTAATTCTACCGTATACTCACCACCTCCACAGGCTAATTCTAAGGTAAGTGGGTTTTCATTCTTGAAATGTTCAGCACTCCATTTATCTTTTAGGTTTACAACCGCACCGTTTAAACCTAGTAATTGAGGCTTAGTCGTGTTAGGATTTTCATAGACATTCGGAAATGACTGGATTTCGGCAAACTTTAATAATTTATTTCTTTTACTCATCGTTTAGACTTGTCTTCTATATTAAAGAGAATTCATACTCAGCTAGATGATTCCATCTGAGTAAGAAATCTAATGGAGCGCAAAAGTAATTTATTTGTTTTGTCAGAATGTGAGAAATAGAGTAAAAATTATAAAAAAGGCTATTGAATAGTGTTTATTATGAATATGTGACATCCATATTTATAATAAAGTGAGTAATATGTTTGTTTTTTCAAGATATTCATTAAATTTGCATTATATAGTTCATTACTATAAAAAGGGTTATGAACTCTAATTTTTTAACCCAAGAATGAACTTTCATCCGCTTGTTACCTGGAGTTTCTGATAAGGAGATTGTTTTCACTTGATACACTAATTATCCTTTGAACAAAAAGAAAATATTTAACGACCCTGTTTACGGCTTTATTAATGTTCCTTATAACATCTTATTTGACATTATTGAGCATCCATATTTTCAACGACTTCGTCGTATTAAACAGGTTAGTCTGACACACTATGTTTATCCAGGAGCTTTACACACACGATTTCATCATGCTTTAGGAGCAATGCATTTAATGCAGCAAGCATTAGACGTATTGAGTGCTAAGAAAATTAAAATCACAAAAGAAGAGCGAAAAGCTGCTTTGATTGCGATATTATTACATGATATAGGTCATGGGCCTTTTAGTCATACTTTAGAGCATACCTTAATGAATGTTCATCATGAGACGCTTTCAACTCTTTTTATGAAGAAGTTGAATGAAGAGTTTAATGGAGCATTAGATTTAGCTATTGAAATATTCGAAAATAGATACAAGAAAAAGTTTTTGTATCAGTTAGTCTCAGGGCAATTGGATATGGACAGAATGGATTATCTAAATCGAGATAGTTTTTTTACTGGAGTATCAGAAGGCGTAATTGGGCATGATCGTATTATTAAAATGCTAAGTGTTCGTGACAATCAGCTAGTAGTAGAGGAGAAAGGAATTTACTCTTTAGAGAAATTTCTCATGGCACGACGACTGATGTATTGGCAAGTTTATCTACACAAAACTGTATTGTGTGCAGAGCAGATGTTAATAATTACAATGAAAAGAGCAAAAGATTTAGCTAATCAAGGTGAAAAATTTCATTGTTCTGAACATTTGAACTTTTTTTTTGAAAATAATCTAGATGAAAAAAATATCATAAAGAGGGAAGATGAATTATTACATCACTTTTCTCTTATAGATGATACAGATATCATGTTTGCCTTAAAATCTTTCGTTAATCATAAAGATAAAGTTCTTTCATATTTAGCGAAAAGTCTGATAAATCGAAGATTATTTAAAATTTCTCTCCAAAATAAGCCATTTAAGAGTGACTTTATACTAGAAATTCGTCATAAGACGGCTACACAAATAAGTCTGGGTGAAAAGTATATGAAGTATTTTGTTTTGACTGGAGAGGAAACAAATCACGAATACAACACATCTAATAATGAAATCAACATTTTATTTAAGGATGGAACCGTAAAACCTATGTCAGAAAGTACTGACTATGGACTACAATCAAAAATGATAACTAAGTATTATTTATGCTATCCCAAAAATATATCATAAATTTGCGCTCTGTTCCTAAAAGTGAAAACTTTTGAGGACTATATAAAATTAACCTAATTTCAATGTAGAGGAAAGAATCGGAGTATCAAAGCTCAATGGAAAACCTACAAATGAAGTTTTTCATTTGTTGCATTTTGAATTTATACAATCTGGTTATTCTCTATTTTCACTAATCTTTTTCTAAATCACGTTTTTGGATTATGGGAAAATTCAATTTTATTCCGGCACTAGTATTATTGTTCGTAGCATCATTTGCTAACGCGCAAAGTGCCCCTGGAGATGTACCGCCGAATGCTGAGCCTGGTAAGTGTTACGCTAAGTGTTTGATTGCTGATGAGTACGAAACTCAAACAGAGCAAATCGAAACTAAAGCTGCCGCTACTCGCACAGAAATCATTCCTGCTGCGTACGAAACTGTGACTGAGCAAGCATTAAAATCTGCTGAGTCTAAGCGTTTAATCAGTGTACCTGCTGAATACGAAACAGTAACTGAACAAGTAATGGTTAAGCCTGAGTCTAAAAGACTTATCGCTGTACCTGCAACTTACGAAACAGTAACTGAGCAAGTATTAGTAAAAGCTGAGTCTAAGCGTATTATCACTGTACCTGCTGAGTACGAAACAGTAACAGAGCAAGTTTTAGCAAAAGCTGAATCTAAGCGCGTTATTACTATACCTGCAGAATTCGAAACAGTAACAGAGCAAGTTTTATCAAAAGCTGCATCTAGCCGTATAGTTACTGTACCTGCAGTTTACGAAACAGTAACTGAAACTTACGAAATGGAAGCAGCTTCGACTCGTATCGAAACTATGACTCCTAAGTATGAAACAGTAACTGAGCGTGTAGAGACTTCTCCTGCTTCTACTAAGTGGGTTAAGAAAAAAGCTGACCGTACTTGTTTGTCTGCTGATCCTAACGACTGTTTAGTTTGGTGTTTGGTAGAAGTACCTGCTCAATTCAAAACTATCTCTAAGCGTGTAAACGTTGGATGTGATGGTTCTGGTACTGCTGACTCTGGTTGTGTTAAAGAAGTAACTGTTCCTGCTAAAATGGGAACTCGTACTTCTCGCGTTGTGAAAACTCCTGCGACAAGCCGTGAGGAAACTATTCCAGCTGAGTACAAAACAATCACTAAGCGTGTTGTTAAGACACCAGCTACTTTCAGAGAGGAAACTATTCCTGCTGAGTACAAAACAGTAACTAAGCGTGTTGTTAAGACACCAGCTACTACTCGTGAAGAAATTATTCCAGCTGAGTACTCTACAACTACTAGAAAAGTTGTTAAGACACCAGCTACTACTCGTGAGGAGACTATTCCTGCTGAGTACACTACAGTAACTAAGCGTGTTGTTAAGACACCAGCTACTGTACGTGAGGAGTCAATTCCTGCTGAGTATGCAACAGTTACTAAGAAAGTTGTTAAATCTCCTGCTCAAACTCGTACTATCAATGTACCAGCTGAGTATGCTACAGTTACTAAGCGTAACTTAGTAAGAAAGGGTGGAATGACTGAATGGAGAGAAGTATTGTGTGGTAACAAAGTAGACGGTTACACAATTCGTCAAATCCAATCTGCTTTGCGTAATGCAGGTTACGATCCAGGTCCAATCGACAACGTATTGGGTGCTCGTACACGTGCTGCTTTGACTAAATACCAAAAAGACAACAGTCTTCCAATTGGTAGCTTAGACTTGAAGACCTTACAAGCGTTAGGCGTTCAGTACTAAGAATGAGTTATTGACAGTTTGCTGTTAAAATAACTAGAATAAAAAATCCTTGTACTCTTCACTGAGTGCAAGGATTTTTTTATTTATCGTCACAACTGTCAACCGTCAATCAATCTCCACTTCTGTTCCTAACCACTTCTCTAGTTTCGCTTCTACAGCATCTTTATTCTCTTCAGTCATATTTTTAATACGCGCATTACCATGATGTTTACCTTCCATGATGACCCATAAAGAATTAGTTTTCTTAGAAGGAGGAACTCCCGTAGCAGACCAAGTATCATTTTTTCCGTAGATGTATATGAAATTATTTCCGTCTGCTTTCAGCCACTTTGCTGTTTTTGCAGGCAGTTCTCCATTAAAACCAGGATTCTTTTTATTGGGCATAAATATCGCACTTGGATTTTTATCGGTAGGTAATGCTTTTAAGAGGTCTTTGAATGGAGCAATTTCATAACTGTAGTATCCCATTTGCGTACCAGCTTGATAATAATGTGAGCCATAATAAGCAACATCTCTATCTGAGAAAAATGCAATACCCGAAACGTCTATAAAATGCTCTAAAATTGTTTCATAATCAGCATTTGCGGGAGGAATAGTAGCACAATCACTACCCCATTGATAAAAAGAAAAAGGATATTCTAAGACCGCATATTCAAAAGCCTGAGCCAAGTTTAAATAATTGAATTCTAAATTTGCTCCTTTTGCATACCATTTGAGCAGCGGAAGTGCCTTATCACTATCCTTTAAAAGTGTCTTTTGAACGCGTTCGATAGCTTCTCTGCATTCTTTATTTCCTGCTTTATGTAACCAGTCATAAATACGCGTATCTTCTAGTGCAAGATTAAGCGGTGCGACATAAGGAACAGAAACATCTACATCATCTGGATACAAGTATCGGTAAAAAATAGTCGTCTGACCGCCTTTAGAAATACCTGTACTCAACCATTTACCTTTATAAATTTCCTTAAAAATTTGATTGATATGATGTAAGTCTGCTGTTGCTTGTTCTAAATTTAGGTATTGATAATCTGGATTTTCTGGGATACTCTCTCCAAAAAATCGATGTTCAATATCAATTTGATTTCCGTTTACATAATTAGTTAATTCATACATTCTATTTTTACCACGATTATAGCCTTCAGTCGCCATTACTGTTGGACGGTCAAATCCTCTATGCGATAGAAACGCCCGTTGATAAAAATATCCTTTACTCGGATTGGTATGGTCTATTGGTTGTTTAATACGTAATTCATAAGCAGAATTGTAACCTTCAGGAGTTTCAATTTTTGAGAAAATGACATCTGAAAGCTCAAATAATTGAAGATTAATATTTTCCTGAGCTTGTAAGGAAAGACTTAGCAAAAATGCTAAAAAGAAAAAGTACTGTTTCATTTATTTGTAAATTTAGTTTGATTTAAGAGCCTGTCTAAATTTTTAGTCAAGCTCTTAAGTAATGATGTAAGAAGCAACACATTCCACGAAAATACAAGAATTAGCTAAACAAGCTTAAAAGCCAGTTGAAAGACACACACCTTTTTCCATTTTTTGACGTTTTAACTATGAAAATTGTGATAAAAACTCATTTAATGAAGCAAAAAATACTTTTCCTCCTAGGATTTTCATTTTGTTTGTTGAATCTATCTTTGGGGCAAACAAACTCGGAAGTAGGAACAAATTTAGTTGCTAATCCAAGTTTTGAGGACTTTTCGGCTACGCCAATTGGCTGGTTTAAAAAAGGAGAACATTATACGCGTGTTATGAAATACTGGGAGTCGCCGACTTCTGCCTCTCCTGATATTTTTGGGCCAAAAGTTCGTGTACCTAATTATTGGGCGGAGAAAGGATTTGGTAAGCAGTCGCCACACTCTGGCTGGGCAATGACAGGCTTAACTACCTATGGGTGTGAAGGAAAAAGTACACATTGTCGAGAATATGTTTCGATACAGCTTAACGAGCCTTTAATTATTGGACAAGTTTATTATGTTGAAATGTATGTGAGTCATTTGGCAGGTTCGTATTCTGCGAATAATTTAGCCATGTATTTTTCGGAAGAGAAAATTGATTTGATGACGGATGACTTAATTGAAGTTAGTCCGCAATTTGAGATTAAGGAAATTCTAAAAATAAAAAAAAATAAGTGGCAAAAGGTCATGGGGCAATTTACAGCAAAGAGTGAAGCTGAATATTTAATCATCGGTAATTTTAATACAGATGAAGATACAGAGTTTCAAACAATAGAAAACGGCACTATTCCTTATGCTTATTACTACATTGACGATGTAGAAGTTAAAAAATTACCGCCTTATTTGCCAGTGCCTATTAAGGAGGATGATCTCTCTTTTATAGAGTTAGAGGAAGGGAAAACTATTCAGCTTAAAGATATTTACTTTGATTTTGACTCTTGGGAATTGCACCCACGCTCTTTTGTGGAGTTACGCAAATTATTGAAAATATTACAAATGAACCCAAGTATGGCGATAGAAATAATTGGGCATACTGATAGCATTGGAGAAGACCGATATAATAAATATTTATCTCGAAAGCGAGCTAAGTCGGTAGTAACTTACCTAATAGAAAATGCCGTTGATGTTAAACGATTGGATTATCAAGGAGTAGGAGAGGAGACGCCCATTGCTAACAATAAGACAGAAGAAGGGCGCGCTTTGAATAGGAGAGTCGAGTTTAGAATTGTAAAAAAATAAATCGTTCTTCGTCAAATCGTGTGACAGGAAAAAAAGAAGAAGCTAAAACCAAATAAATTACTTTTAAACCTTTACTAATTGTCTTAGTCAAAAGAGCAAATACGAAATCGAATGGACTCTATTTCAATTAGCACGATATTTAAAGAGGGCATCAACAGTTCTCAGGAAACTAATTCAATACCAAGTTTGGCAGAAGAAAATATCGTAAGTGATGAGCAGATTTTAACTCTGCTACAAGAACATAGTAACTATGACCAAGGCTTTCGCCTATTGGTACAGCAGTATCGGGAACGCTTGTATTATCATGTCCGTAGAATGGTCGGTAACCATGAAGATGCGGATGATGTTTTACAAAATTGCTTTGTCAAGGTATATCGTAACATCAGTCGATTTCAACAAAATTCTAAATTGTATACCTGGCTTTATCGCATTGCGACAAATGAGGCTTTGACTTTTTTAGAAAAACGAAAACGAATTTCAACAACATCTTTAGATAATGAGGATGCTAATTGGAATAATCGACTAAAGGCAGAGAGTTTTGTAAATGAAGATAGAGCTGTTGAAATTTTAAAACGAGCTATAGAAAGCTTGCCAAACAAGCAAAAAACCGTTTTTAATTTACGTTACTATGATGAAATGACTTATGCCGACATGTCCGAAGTCTTAGAAACTTCGCAAGGAGCATTAAAGGCATCTTATCATCATGCAGTAAAAAAAATAGAAGCTTACGTGCGAGAAAACGCAGAAAAATAATGGAAAACAAAAATATACATAAAGAACTTGAAGAATTGTCGCCTCTCTTAGCTAAGATGAAAAGAAAGGAACAATCTATAAAGATGCCTGATAATTATTTTCATTATCTTGAAAATAGTGTGATGCAACAAGTTCAGTTAGAAAAGACACCTGTTGCCTCCAAGTTAAAGGAGGACGCTAGCTCTTTTTGGGCTTCTTTCTTTTTAAGGAGTAAATTTCTTGCATTAGGAAGTATAGCTTTGTTGATACTTGCAGTAATTTATTTTGTTCAAATCGGAGCAGATAATTCACAAGAATCTTTGCAATTCGCAGAATTGACGGATACAGAAATTTTAAACTATTTAGCAGATAATGCGGAAACTTTAGATATCTATTCCTTGAGTGAATTTGAAGAAGAGGCTTCTGTCTTAGATATGATAGACATTAGCGAAGACGATGTAGATTATTTTTTTGAAGATAATTCAAATGATATTCTGCGTGAAGATTTATTCTAAAATTTCAATTTTATAAAAGTTTATTAATATTCCTCCAAGGGGTTTCAATCCCTTGTATCGCAGTAGAAACAAGGGATTGAAACCCCTAGCCTGATAGAATTACAACTTACTTTTGTTACACGGTATTAAATACACTGTAAACTAAATTTCTTTGATTTTTCCGCGTGCTTCTTTTCCGCGATAGCGACGTTAAAAAAATGAACCATAGCTACGGCTATGCTTAATTTTTTTGCCTTGCTCTCACAAAAAATAAGCGGCGCAAAATTTCAAATAACTTAATTTACAGTGTATTAAAGAACAATAATTTAATATGGTAAAATTATTTAATATACTTTTTCTAGTCTGTTTTTGTATAGGACCAATTAGCGCGCAAGAAAATAGAAGAGAAAAAAACGCAAGAATAGAAGCTATGCGCGTAGCCTATATTACTAAAAATTTGGACCTAACAGTAGAGGAGTCACAGCTTTTTTGGCCAATTTTTAATGAGTACGAAGCAAAACGTAAGAGTATACAAAGGTCATTTAATTACAAAAGAGAGATTGAATCTATGACAGATGAGGAGGCGGAGGATTTTATTGTAGAATCATTTACCAAAGATCAACAAATGCTAGATCTTAAGCGTTCATATTTTGAGAAATTTAAAACAGCTATTCCTATTAAAAAAATAGCTATTTTACCTCGAATAGAAAAACGATTTAGACAGGAGTTACTTAAACGAATGAGGCAAGGAAGAGAAGGAAGGCGGAATTAGGAATGGTAAATTCTGAAGTTATTCTTTCAACGTAAAAAGAAGATGGGTTCAATAAAAAAGGGTTTCACTGTTACATGAACAGTGAAACCCTTTTTTATTTTAAAAGTTCCCCTTTTATGGGGTAGCTGTAATTGCCGCTGTAAGCAAGTCTCCTTCTTCTTGTGAAAAAGAAATCAAAAGGCAAATGATAAAAACAAGAAATGCAAGTTTGACATCTCCAGATTTAATGTGAGTATTAATAAAAGTCATAAGTAAGGCTTATTTTAACAGATTTTTGGTATAAATGAGGTTGTGTTAATTACGAAATTAATAGGTTCTAGGTTTCTCAAATGTTCATAAAACTGTTAATCTTTTTTATCAACAGATATCATTCCAAAAAAAAAATGATATGAACATTTAATCATATAAGAACGCGCACTAATATTAAGACGAAAGCTATTGCTTTGGTCACAATAATTATATTTTTTTTAGTGATAGCTTAAAAAATGTGTAGGTAAATACTACTATTAAGGAAGGCTTTTATTTCTAAAATACTAATAGTAGTCACTCTCTGCTGGTGCAAATGTACGCTAAAAAAGGTGACAGAAGCAAACAAGTTGATAGAAAATTAATGAAGATTGATTTTCTATAAAATATTCGAAAAAACGAAAACATGGAGAAATCGAAGGAAGCGAAAAATATTATTGCTTTTAATAAATTTTACAAGTTAAAACAGTCAAATCGTCAGGGAAGCCAGTATTTCCTTTAAATTTATTTATTTCTTCCATTAATTCAATATTAAATGCTTCTGCATTTAATTTGTAGTGGTCTAGCATAAAACGATGTCCAAAAGTCTCGTCTAGAAAATCTCCTTCTTCGTTTCGAACATCTGTTAGTCCGTCTGTATAAGTAAGAATAAGTGCTTCGTTGGTGATATCAATTTCACCAATTTCACATTCAGGCATATCTTCAAAAGTACCTAAGAAAACAGAGCCTTTATCCAATTGCTGTACCTTACCATTCATGATTAAGAATGGAGGGTTATGACCTGCATTAATGTAGCGGAATTTTTGGGTAATTAGATTGTACTCCGCGACAAAGAAAGTAATGAATTTATCACCCTTTGCAGTCCGCAAAACGGCCTCGTTTAAGGCTTTTATCAATACATCCAAATCTGAACCTTGACGCACCAAACTTTGGTAAGTCGCTTGGAAATTTGCCATTAAGAAAGCGGCAGCTACTCCCTTACCCGAGATATCTCCGATGCAGAAAGTAAAGCGTCCTTCCTCTACTTCTACATAATCCAAATAGTCTCCACCAACCCCCATTTTGGGCTGATAAATGCTTGCCAATTCGTAGCCTTTCCCTTTTGGAAATACAGTAGGAACCATTGTACGCTGCATTTCACCTGCCAATTCAATTTCTCTTTGAATCCGCTGTTGCTCGATTTGTTTCTTGAAAAGACGCTTGTTTTCAATAGCTACGGCAACAATATTTGTAATCGCAGTAATGAATTGGATTTTGTTGTACAAATCCTCATCTTCACCAAAACCGCCCAAAAAGACATAAGCCAAAGGCTGGTCTTTATGCGCTACAGGAATGACAACTTCAAACTCTTTAATTAAGAGATTATCATCTGCATCATTAATATTTTCTAGTTTCGTAATACTGGAAAGGCGGTCTTGAATGTCTACTTTTAGTAGTTCATCTTCTAGACCAAGAGAGGCTGAACAGCACCAAGAATCATCTATTTGACGGAGGAAAAGGGCCATTTTCTTAACACCCATTTCCCAACTTAGAAAGGACTCGTACATCTCAAAGAGACCCTTCGCATTGACGTTGTTGTTAATTGCCTGCGTAATATTGAGCAGACGATTGATTTGCAACTGCTTGAGGTGCAGTTGGCGTTCCAAGTTGTCTACCGCGGAAAGTCCTGTTCGTATGTTTGAGAAATCTGACATATATTAGCCGAAGAATTATTCTTCTGTGGTAAAGATAGTAAAACAGTTAATATATTTTAAAAGTCGTGCTCTTTTTCAAAATAATTGTACTCAGACTCTTATTAGAGTAATCCAGAAATAGCTTATAATAAAAATGAATATTTTATTAATAGAACCATTTTTTTCAGGAAGCCATCAGAGGTGGTCGGAGGAATTACAGTCCTTTAGTACGCATCATATTGATATTCTATCACTTCCTGGCAAGCATTGGAAATGGCGCATGTATGGTGGCGCTGTGAGCCTAGCAAAGCAATTTAATGCATTAGATAAATTGCCTGATGCTTTATTAGTTTCTGATATGTTGGATTTAACGACTTTTTTATCCTTGACGCGTAAAAGGACGGCTCATTTGCCTGTTTATCTTTATTTTCATGAAAATCAAATTACCTATCCTTGGTCACCAACTGACGCTGATGTTTCTTTAAAACGTAATAATCAATATGGTTTTCTAAATTATACAAGTGCCCTGGCAGCTGATAAAGTGTTTTTTAATTCAGAATATCACAAATCATCTTTTTTAGGTGCTTTGCCAGATTTTTTACGTCAGTTTCCAGATAGACGTGAAATGGCAAATGTGGATATAATCGCGGCGAAAAGTGAAGTTTTGTATTTAGGAATGAATTTGAAGAAGTTTGATGCATTTGAGAATAAGGAAAAAAATGAATGTCCTGTATTATTGTGGAATCATCGTTGGGAATATGATAAAAATCCAGAGCAGTTTTTTAAGACTTTGTATAAGTTGAAAGAAGAAGGCATTCAATTTCAGTTAATCGTTACTGGCGAGAATTATACTTCCGCGCCATTAATTTTCGCCGAAGCAAGAGAAAAACTGAAAGAAGAAATTATTCATTTTGGCTATGCCGATACTTTTGAAATCTATGCAAACTTGATGCAAAAAGCAGATATTTTGCCCGTGACCAATAATCAAGATTTTTTCGGTGGAAGTGTGGTGGAAGCTATTTATTGTGCTTGTTTTCCTTTGTTGCCGAGTCGATTGGCTTATCGGGAACATATTCCGCAGGATAAGCATGACCTGCATTTTTATGACGAGGAAAATGATTTTTATGTGATGCTGAAAAGGGTGATTTTAGAATTTACAGGTGGGGGCGAATTTAGAGGATTTGTTGAGAGATATGATTGGAGTCGCTTAATCAAAGATTATGATATGCGCTTTGAAAATAGGACTATATAAAATTTTGACAAGCTCCCCTTTTTATCAAAAAATCGTCAAGATTTTTTGTCATATTGAGCGTAGCGAAATATCTGAGTGTGTGAAAAATACCATAGTTCTTTTTTACACAGATTTCTCCCGTCGGTCGAAATGACAAAACAAAAAATCTATAATTTTTCGTTTTGATAAAAATGGTTAATTATCCTTCACAAAACCCATTAACTCTCCCTCACAAAATTTATTGCCCATTAACTGCAAACCAATTGGCAATCCCTCTTCCGTCTCTCCAACAGGAAAAGCAATCGCAGGAATACCAGCCATATTCGCTTGTACTGTGAAAATGTCAGCCAGATACATGGCAACAGGGTCTTTTGATTTTTCCCCAATCTTCCACGCGGGACTCGGCGCTACAGGCATCAAAATAAAATCATAATCTTCAAAAATATCAAAAGTCCGCTCTTGTATTAATCTACGAATTTTCTGCGCTTTCGTGTAATAAGCATCGTAATATCCCGAACTCAAAACAAAAGTTCCCAGCATGATTCGCTTCTTTACCTCACGCCCAAAACCTTCCGTCCGAGACTTTAGATAAACGTCTTCAACAGTCTTTGCCTCTGCACTCCGATGTCCAAAACGCACGCCATCATAACGTGATAAATTGGAAGAAGCCTCCGCAGTAGTGAGTACATAATAAGTTGGAATAATGTAATCCAAATATTCAAAATCAACCGACTCAACAGTGTGCCCTGCTGCGCGATATTTTTCGATAGTATCTAAAGTAGCTTGGCGTATCGCAGGGTCAATGCTTGGATGATTAACCGCGGTATCGAAATAAGCAATTTTTGCCTTTTTAGAATAAGTAACTTCTTGCGAATAGGCAGGCACAGGGCGCGAACTACAAGTTGCATCAAATTCATCTGCCCCCGCCATGATTTCTAGAAATAAAGCCGCATCTTCCACACTATGTGAAAGTGTTCCCAATTGGTCAAAAGAAGAAGCATAAGCCAATAAACCATAACGAGAAATTCGTCCATAAGTCGGCTTCATCCCAATCACACCACAAAAGGCTGCTGGTTGTCGCACAGAACCACCTGTGTCCGTTCCTAAGGAAACTAAACAGGTATCTGCTTGCACGGCTACCGCCGAACCGCCAGAAGAACCTCCAGGTACGCGTGTCGGGTCTGCTGCATTCAAAGTTGCGCCGTAATGTGGATTTTCAGTAGTAGAACCCATAGCAAATTCATCGCAATTGACACGTCCGATAATGATAGCATCTTCGTCGATACAACGTTGAACTGCCGTTCCTGAGAAAAGAGATTTGAAACCCGTTAAGATTTTAGAACCACCTGTGACGCCGTGATTTTCGTGGCATAAGGCATCTTTTAAACTAATGACTGCACCAAATAAGCGTCCCACGGAGTCAGGATTAGCGGCATATTTAGCATCTAATTCTGCTGCCTTTTGCAATGCCTCTTCCGCATAAACTTCAATATAAATATTGAGATTTTTACTCTCATCAATGCGCGCAAGGTAATACTCAGTCAAAGCGACAAGACTTGTTGCGCCAGACTGAATTGCAGATTGAATATCTTGTAGAGATGTATATTTTGGTGTCATTCGAGCAGCTTAGAAAATTATTTTAAAGTGTCATAGTTCTACGAAGAAACAAAAGTAAGGTTTTCAAAAAAAGCACTATAGATTTAATATCAGGCTTTTACGAAAGCTACCAAGCAATATGAAAAAGCGCATCCCCCTGACTCACTACAGGAGAATTATTATGTCCAATAATAAATCCTGTTCTATTCGCTAAAATTTCAGTTTCTTCCTGACCGTAAGGGTCATTAATGACACCAATTTTTTGCCCTTTTTTTACTTCTTCACCAGAAGAAGAAATCCAGCGAAATATGCCTGCCTTTGGCGAACGCAGCCACTTTGTTCCTGTAAAACGTAAAGTATTTTCAGCATCTGCTACAAAAGAATCCACCATTCCTTTTGCTTTTAAAACCCTTTTTAATCCAGCCAAACCTTCATCAATGGAAAACTGGTCAAGACGCAGGTTTTCTCCACCTTCATAGACCAAAATTGGCTTTTTATTCTCCATTGCATGATGCCGCATAGTAGAAGGAAAAGCCTTTTTCTCAATCAAACACAAACCACCAAATTGCTCTGATAACTTCTTAGCCTCTACATCACCTTTAGAAAAACGAATCTGTGGGTAATTATAATGACTCTGACCGCCAGTATGAAAATCAAGACCAAAATCCACCAAAGGAAGAATATCCTGAGACATCACATAAGCGACCCGAGAAGCCAAAGAACCAGAAGCAAAACCTGGGAAACTACGATTAACATCTTTCCCGTCAGGTACCTCACGCGAAAAATTGATAAAACCATAAACATTCAGCAATGGAACAGCAATCACACTACCACATTTTAGATTTTTAAATAAACCCTCTGCAATAGAACGGCGTACGATTTCTACGCCATTAATTTCATCTCCATGTACACCGCCAGAGACCAACATCGTAGGACCAGGCTTCTTGCTGCGCCATACAAATGCATGAATGTCAATAGGCGTTCCTGAGGGAAGGCTACTCACTTGCAATGCAATTTTTTTATGCTCCCCAAGAGCTATATCTGTACCATTAATACGAAAAGAATTACTCATGTTTTATGCTGTTTTTGGATTTAACTCCATCCTATCCTCGACAAATATTCATTAGTTTTCTCTACCAATAATTACACCTTCGGCATTGAATTCAATATCGAATTTTTTACCGTCCTCTTTAAATTCTACATCGTAAAAAAGTCCTTTTTGATAGTGGTCTGTTCTTTCAATTTCGACGATTTTTACGTCTTTATACTGTTCTTCAATTGCTTTCTTGACAGCTTGGGGCAAATCTTTTTTCTTGAGACTGGTTTCTGTTTCTATCCAAATTCCGTCAGGTGTGAAATCTGCTTTAAAAGTTTCGCCACCTTCTTTGAATTTTGCTTCAAAGTTATCATTTCTATCAATATTCCATTTTGCTTTTTTTTCATTTGGATATTTTTGAGCAAATGCATTTTTGACAATATCAGGGACTTCAAGCTCTTTGACAGGAGCCGGTTCACAGGATAAAAAAGAAAGTAATAGGATAGGTAGAAAATAGCGCATGAAAAAGTTTTTATGTGGAAAAGGTTCGCAATTTAAGACAAAGTATTGACGCACAAAATGTTCATTTGATAAAAAATCCTAATTTGTCAAAGAACATCTTATCTTTGCGCGATTTTTAAATCAAAGAAAGAAATAAAAACGATTTGCCTGCGGGTAAAATCATAGCAAAAATCAATTCAATGTTGTTATCAATGACCGGTTACGGTCGCGCGACCAAATCATTTGGTTCAAAAAAAATTACCCTAGAAATTCGTTCTTTAAATAGTAAGTTTACTGACGTTCGTTTTCGCATTCCAGGCAATTACCGTGAAAAGGAAAATGACATGCGTCGTATCATTAGCGACCATGCTAAGCGTGGAAAAATGGATGTGAATATTGATGTTGAGTCAATGGATGGAGATAGTGAATTTAGCCTAAACGTACCACTCTTCAAAAAGTATTATACGGAGTTGACTAAGATTTCTGGTGAAATGGGAGCAGAACCAGGAGATTTAATGGCTGCTATTTTACGCATTCCTAATGTCGTTGGTGGCAATGAAGGTGCGATGAGTAAAGAGGAATGGAAAGTTTTGCAAGAAACATTGCAGGAAGCTCTAGCGAATTTTACAGATTACCGAGTAACAGAAGGCGCTGTTTTGGAAAAAGATTTACACCTACGCGCGACGAATATCCAAAAAGCATTGGAGCAAGTAGATCCATTTGAAGTAGGTCGTATTGAGCGTTTACGTACGCGTTTGAAGCAAAATTTAGAAGAATTTTTAGGAAAAGAAAATGTAGATGAAAATCGTTTTGAGCAAGAAATTATTTTCTATCTTGAAAAAATAGATATCACAGAAGAGAAGGTGCGTTTACAACAAAACTGTAAATATTTTTTAGAAGAACTTGCCTCTAAGAAAACGCAAAAAGGACGTAAATTAAGTTTTATCAGCCAAGAAATTGGTCGTGAGATTAATACGCTCGGCGCAAAAGCTTACTCTGCTGACATCCAAAAGTTGGTCGTTGATATGAAGGACGATTTGGAGAAAATCAAAGAGCAGATTGCCAATGCTGTTTAGTTATTATGTTATTGGTTATTATGTTATTACTTCAAAACAATAACATAATAACCAATAACCAATAACTACCTATCATAAGCATCTAGCCCCAAATCCTCAATCAACTGAATGAGCTTCGGCGCGTACTTCTTATCTGTCGCATATCCAGCCTTTTTTAGACCGTGTGCCCAGCCTTTATAATCTTTCTTATCCAATTTATAAAGTGGACGATAGCGCTTTGCTTGCAGTAGTTTACTATGCGCACGAAAACTTTCCCAAGTAGATTTATACTTTCTGAAAAAATCTTTATGACTATCATCTGTGTAGTTTGCACAGTGTCCTTTTTTACATTTCTTCGAGAAGCATTTAATACCAAAATGATTATTGTTTTGAGTAGCCAAACGACTTTCTCCGACATTACTTTCTAATAATCCTTGTGCTAGTGTGATACTTGCAGGAATTCCATATTTCTCCATTTCTGTCTGCGCTGTTTTAGCAAAACGCTTTACATAAGCCAACTGCTTTAGTTTTTTACGAGCATAAGCTTTATCTTTTTTAGAGGCATTTGGGTTATCTGCAATGAAGGTCAAATTGGTGAACGTATTCGCCAGATTATTTCCTTTTTGAGCCGCTGCAGTAGTTTGAGCGGGACTTGATTTATAGACTACCTTTTGCGCGATAGGTTTTACATAATTGTCCCAGATAGATGAGGACGTTTTTTCTTTAGCTGGTTTTTCGTCAATTTGTTTGTCATTGATGAAAACAGGACTGGTCTCTTCTCTGCTAAAAAGAGAAAATTCAGACCTGCCTGTCTCTTGAGTATTTGTCAAAAACGTTTTATAATTCAAATCAGGAGAGTTTACTTCCCAGCCAATATCTTTTTTCCAAATAAGCATTATCATGAATGCCCAGAAAGCAATTTTTTTACGTCGTACCCAAAGATACTCGGTATAGTAAAGAATGCGGTTTTGGGTTTTCTGAATAGTTGGAATCAGGATTGTCTCTTTCAGAGTTTGTACTTTTTTTAAAATCATTTTGCTGAATTTGTTGAGCATTAGGATAACTGCTAAAATGATAGTTATTCTGAAAAAACTTAATCCTAAAATGCTCGGTGTTGTGTAATCTTCTATAATATGATGCAAATTAAAATAAAATGTTTTAATTATTCTAATTTAAAACAACAAAATGTTTTATTTTTATTTTAAGAAAATGAAAAAGCCAACAAATTCATAGGGTACAGCATTTTGATTTATTTTAAGTTTTTAAAACAATAATGTTTTTTGTGAGAATTAGGTAGGAGATTAGAGCTACTCTTAAACAAAAAAAATGCGCTCACCGAAAATTCGATGAGCGCATTTTTGCATTCTAGTGTTAATTAATTCCGTTCTCCGTCAAATCGTGTGACAGGAAAAAAAT
>CAZQTE010000051.1:0-2699 GCA_964595615.1 uncultured Saprospiraceae bacterium | reverse complement strand
TTACGTAAAGCTTGAATCAATTTCGCTTTCACTTGTGAACGAACAGCATTTGATGCTTGTTGTTTTTTCTGAGCGATAGTCTGACCATTTTGAGAAGGAGTCTCTTCTAATGATTTGAAGACAAAAACACCACCATTTCCTTCAACTGGAGCAGAAACCGTATTCACTGGTGTGTTGAATATTGCACCTTGTAGTGCAGGCTCAATACCCATGTTCGTTACGGAAGAACCACCAAAAGTAACACCACTGATAGTATCTACAGTTACTTCTTCGTAAGAAGATGCAATGGCATTTAAATCAGTTTTTCCATTCAATTGACTAATTAAAGCAGCAGCTTTTTTACTATTGATAACGAAAGGTTCAATTTCTTCTTTTACATCAGCTACAGAAGGCTTACCTGGTTCTTGAATGCTTTTCAAAGCAACAGCAACATATTTGTCAGTGTAAAAATCTTGTGCATTGTTGTAAGCATAAATCTCAGGTGAAACATCACCAATAGATGCTTCATCAGCACTCAAAGAGTTGCCAAATGCCCAACGGATGATATCACGAGAAGTTTGTCCGCTACCCAATGTACCTAAAGCATAATCGTTTGCTTTGATTGCTTGAGAAGTCTCAACAGTCAAACCTTGCGCCGCAGCCGCAGTTGCCATTGCAGCACTTGTACGGTTATTATCTACAAACTCGATTGCTTTATTTTCTATATCGCGTTGAGTTGCCTCACTTGGAATAATGTTTTCAGAAATATTAGCGATACGGTAGTATGATTTACTTTCTCCCTTACGACCTAATGGTTCAATGATATGAATACCAAATTGAGTACGTACTGCACTTACACTACCAATTGGGTCTAAGAATACAGCGTCATTAAATTCTGGAACATAAGTATTAACTGCTGCATAGTCGTAAAAACCACCTTTGTCTTTACTTCCTGGGTCAGTAGAGTAACGCGATGCTAGATCATCCCAATCTGCATTTGTTGTACGAATAACATTTATCAAAGAATCCGCACGAACACTTACTGTAGCAAATTCAGCAGGAGTAGTTGCGCTTAACAAAATGTGACGACACTTAGCCGAGTCTTGCATTGTTACACGTTGTGTAATCTTTGTCAACTTGTAAGCATTACCATCCAAATAAGGACCGTAAACACCACCTGTTGACATATTTGCTAAAGAGTCTGCAGCGACCGCTGGCAATGTTTTGCTATCAAACCATTGTGCAGTCATTGTACCATAGTTTGCGTTAACGAAAATAGTATCGTTATTCGTTGTACGGAATTCCGTTGCCAACTTAACCATACTATTTCTCAAATCCGCTTTATCTTGTTCTGTAGCTTCTACTGGGAAAACTACATATTCCACTTTACGTTGTTCTTCTGTAGACTCATACTTTGCCATATTTTTTGATAAATAAGCAGAGTAGTCAGCGTCAGATAAAGTAACATCTGTATTTGCCATTACATCGTAAGGAATTTTTACGATAGCAACTTTGCGGTAATTAGATTTATCAGCAGAAGACATTTCTGCTAACCAAGCCGGAGTGTAAATCGCTTTCTCGACCATAGTCGTGATTTTTGATTTTAGACGTTCAGTTTTGATTTCGCCTTTTTGGTGATTCCAAAATGCATCTGCTTGTTCAGGACGTGCACCGTCACGGTACGACTCTAATGCCTCACGATTGATTTGACGTGTCTGAGGGTCAGCAAAACGACTTTGGATAATTGGACTTGGGTTATTACCAAAAGTCAATTCTTCCAATTCTGCCTCAGATACACCTAAACCCATTGCTTCTGCTTCCTTGTTTACCAAAGTTTCGTCAACGAATGAGTTATATAAAAATTGACGACGGCTAAACGGGTCGCCAGAAGAGTTAGCATATAAAATACTTTCTACGCGATTAAATTCTGCGATATCGACAGAGCGTCCGTCGATATTTGCCATTTCTGTAGCGCCACTTCCAAAGACAGATTGCTGTCCTGAGAACATATCCATGAAGATAAAGCCACCTAATCCGAGACCAATCATGACCACAAGTAACCAACTGTTATTGCGAATTTTTCCGATAAGAGCCATTGTAATATTTCTTTGTTTTCTTAAAAAATCAACGTTCTTTGACAAATTCCGTGATAGGAAAAAAAATAATGCCTAAAATTAAATTATCGACCTAGGCTTTAATTTTTTTCATATCACATGTCATGGATTTTGTTAGAGAACTAAAATCAACTATTGTGATGTTCTGAGATTTTGTAGAAAGATTTCTGTAAAAGAGAAGAAAAGTAGTTCAATTCTTCTTTTTATCGAAAAAATAGGGTTAAACTAACTTAACAAGCAATGCCCAATTTTTTCTTTAAAACTGATTTTTCTTTAAATTTATTTCCTTGATTATCAAGGTGTTGACTATTCTGAAGACTAAAAAGACTTTACAAATATGATTTATAAAATTAATACTTTCCAGAAAATCTCCGCAAAGGTATAATAAGCAGAGATAAAAACAAAAAATAACTTTCAGTCAAGACGATTAATCCTTGATTTAGAGGACAATAGGTATTGCAAGAATTCCGAATTGTCTGGAAGGGAATTTACGAGGAATAATTATTTAGGTTGCGGACTTTTAATTTTTTGAAAAGAAAAGATGTTTTCTTTTTAGTAACGACGAAATAATAAGTCCGTCAAGTTGGACAGAGTATAATTTTTTTC
>CAZQTE010000050.1:15409-20586 GCA_964595615.1 uncultured Saprospiraceae bacterium | reverse complement strand
CAGGCTAAAAAAATATCCTCTCAAAATGTTCGAATAAATAGTGTCATGCACTTAAATTAGGATTTCCTTAACAATTCAACTGATTCAAACAATTCTAAACCACCTTACTTTTTGAAAATATTAACATTTGCAATCCGGTGTACTTTTTCCGTGAAAACAACCAACTATGGCAAAGCAAAAAACAATAAAAAAGGCGTTCAGCGTTAAAGGAATTGGACTACATACAGGAAAGTCAACTACAATGACTTTCAATCCTGCAGCAGAGGGGCATGGTTTTAAATTTCAAAGAATCGACCTTGACAAGCAGCCAATCATCCCGGCAGACGTTTCTAAAGTATCTGAGACTAAAAGAGGCACTACAATTCAACGAGGAGATGCAGAGGTGACGACAGTTGAACATGCACTTTCTGCTCTTGTTGGCTTTGGTGTAGACAATTGTCTGATAGAAATAGATGGGGAAGAAGCACCAATACTAGACGGTAGTAACAAAATTATAGTTGAGAAATTGGCTAAAATTGGATTAGAAGACCAAGAAAGAGATAGAGAATATTTTGTCATTGAAGAGCCGATTAGTTATAAAAATGAAGAAACGGGTGCGGAATTTTTAGCATTACCTGCTGATAAATTTGAAGTGACCGTTTTGATTGATTACGATTCACCCGTATTAGGGCAGCAATATGCAGAGTTGACAGATTGGGGAAATTATGTAAAAGAAATTGCACCTTGTCGTACTTTTGTTTTCTTACGTGAGTTAGAACAATTGGCGAAAGGAGGACTGATAAAAGGTGGAGATTTGGACAATGCTGTAGTTATCGCAGATAAACCGATGTCGAAAAAAGCATTAGCTAATCTAGCGAAATTATTGGATAAACCTTCTATGGCTGTAGACAAAGAAGGTATTTTAAATACTACCTCTTTACGCTTTAAAAATGAACCAGCACGTCATAAATTATTGGATGTCATCGGGGATTTGACTTTAATTGGTCAGCGTATAAAAGGAAAGATAATTGCTAAAAAACCTGGGCATGCTTCTAATGTGGAGTTTGCTAAGATTTTAAAAACGAAATTAGTTGAGCAGCGTAAATTAGGCGGAAAGCCGAAATATGATGAGAATGCTGAACCTATATACACTGCCAATCAAGTTTATGAATTACTACCACATCGCTATCCATTTCAATTGGTTGATAAAATCATTGAATTAACGGATACAAAAGTAGTAGGAGTTAAAAACGTTAGCATGAATGAGCCTTTCTTTAAAGGTCATTTCCCTGGCAATCCAGTCATGCCAGGCGTTTTGCAGACCGAAGCAATGGCTCAAACAGGAGGCATCTTGGCATTAACAAAACAAGATGACCCTTATGGTTGGGACACTTATTTTTTGAAATTGAACAATGTGAAATTCAAAAAAATGGTTGTGCCAGGAGATACATTGATTATTAAATGTGAATTGTTGGGACCGATAAGAAGAGGAATAGTACAGATGAAATCAACAGTTTATGTAGGTAATAGTATTGTATCTGAAGCAGAGTTAACAGCTCAAATCGCGAAACGAAAATAAAAGATATTAGACGTTATATATTAGACGTTAGATGTTTTTATGACTTGAATAAAAAGACAAATACTACTACCAAAATATACAAGAGAACGTCCATGATAGACAACAAAAATATAGCTCTACCGGGAACACCAAAAAGTATGAAGTACCACCCTTTAACTAACATTCATCCGACTGCAAAAATCGGTAAAAATACTGTTGTGCAAGCTTTTGCAACAATAGAAGCTGATGTAGTCATTGGAGACAATTGCTGGATTGGAGCAAATGCAGTTATTATGGACGGAACTCGGATGGGGGACAATTGCAAGGTCTTTCCTGGAGCTATTGTTGGGGCGATTCCGCAAGACTTGAAGTTCAATAACGAGTATTCAACTTTGCAAATTGGTAATAATGTTACCATTCGTGAGTATTGTACGCTTAATCGAGGAACAGATGCATCAGGTACGACTATCATTGAGGATGACTGCCTTTTGATGGCTTATGTACATATCGCACATGATTGTATCGTACGTCGCCGCTGTGTTTTAGCAAATAATGTAACTCTTGCAGGACATATTGAAGTAGGCGAATATGCGGTATTAGGCGGTATGGTTGCTGTTCATCAGTTTGTCCGTATTGGTAAGCATACGATGATTGGCGGCGGTTCTTTGGTCAGAAAAGATGTTCCTCCTTATGTGAAAGCTGCTCGTGAGCCTTTATCTTATGCAGGTTTGAATTCTATCGGTTTGCGCCGTAGAGGCTTCTCAAAAGAAACAATCCATCACTTACAGGATATTTACCGCATTTTATTTGTGAAAGGCTATAACACACGTCGAGCAATTGAAATTATTGAAACGACTGTAGATGCTACAGATGAAAGAGAAGAAATTTTGGCATTTTTGCAAGAAGCTGACCGTGGATTAATGCGCGGGTTTAAGGCGAATGGGAAGTAGATTGGTTATTATGTTATTGGTTATTCTAGGTCATTAGCATAAATGAAAAAATCCTGTGGAGAACTTTATGTTCCCTACAGGATTTTTTTCTTTCGTTATTTATGCAAACAGACTTTTGCTTCACAATTGATGAGACGAAAAGCCTTCCAACCAACAACTAAACTAAGCTGCCGAAGCTACTTTATGAGCTGAATTGTACATTTTTTGCAGTTTGCGACGTGCAAAGAAAATACGGCTTTTGATAGTACCTAATGGTGCGTCTAATTGCTCCGCGATTTCATCGTACTTATAGCCACGGTATGCCATCCAAAATGGACGCTTGAAGTCTTCTGGCAAAGTTTCTACCATATCCAATAATTCTTTATAACCAGAATTAGTAGGACCCTCATTTTCAATACTACCTTCACCGCTGTTGATATAGTAGTTATTAGGTGTTTGGTCTAATAATACTCCACGACGCATACGCTTGCGGTAGTTATTGATAAATATATTACGCATAATAGTTACCGCCCAAGCCTTGAAGTTTGTGCCTTCGCGAAATTTATCAGCATTACTCATAATACGTAGAGTAGTGTCTTGATAAAGGTCATCTGCATCAACGCGGTTACCTGTTAGGCTCATTGCGAATGCACGTAATGAACTGTTTATTTTTGTGATTTTTTCGTGAATTTCTTTACTGCTCAACATAGTCGGTATATTTTAGTTGTGCTATATTTTTTGACTTTTTCTGGAAAATGTAAATTTTATTATCAATTTAGTTTTTCCTTAATTATCAAAAACAAACATCTTTTCTTAATATTAATTCTTTATATAAAACGTAGTAAAAGTTTAATTTATTACCTCGTTTGTAATTTATATTTACAAAAGTACGACGCTTTATTCTATTTGGCAAATATTAATTACATTTTTATTGATTTTGATAAAAAATTAAGCCTTTATTAACACCTTTTTTAATATTTTTACGTCAAATGTAGAATAATTTGACATTGGAATAACGGAATTAGGGTAGGTAAATGATGATAAAAGCAACTAAATCCGCTAGATATCTAGTAAAATGTCTATAATATTCCCAAATAATAAAATAATTGTCTGAAATTATGCATGGAAATATCATTTTCCGTATCTTTATGAAAACAAAATCGTAAAACTGTCGTGATTTGTATGTTTTGTTTATCATTTTGGTCTAAAAAGGAGATAATATATTCTTTTTTTCAAAAAAATAAGCTAAATGCACAGAATTGGCGAACCATAACGAATTTCATGTTGTTTGTTTCCCGTTTCCAATTACTTAGAGAACTACTTTTTGAATATCAGTATTTTAAAAAAGATTATAGTATAGGCTGTTTAATAGACTTATTTACAAATAAGTCTAATTTCACAAGATATTTTAGATTTTTACTTACTTGTCTTTTAATCTAATAAGACAATAAATAATCTGAACTAACACAATATAAAAGTATGAACGTTGCGCAGGAAGATATGAATCCGATTTATTTGGCAGAGAACATCCGCTTATTGCGAAAGCAAAAGAGTTGGAGTCAGGAGGAGTTGGCTATGAAGGTCGGTTTGAACCGTGGAAATATTGCATCTTACGAAAAGGGAATGGCAGAGCCAAAGATTTGTAACTTGCTAAAAATATCTAAGTTATTTGGCATCTCTATTATAGACTTGACAAAGCGTGATTTGCGTGAACATGCTCAACAAGACGGTAAGACAGCGTTTGTTGTAAATAATAGTCTGATGCGTGAGGCTTTTACGAAGTTAGATGGATTGTCTGGACAAGTAGAAGAATTACAAGTTGTTGTTGACTCTATATATACTTGTCACTGTCATAAGATTAAACGTTTGGATGAATTGCCGCGTGATGTACAGATGTTAGTAGGTAATTTTGAGCATTTACACGAAGTTGCACAACAAATATTACAGCAACATAGAGATTTATTGGTCGCTATGAAGGGAGAGCAAGGATAAAAAACTATGAACCATGAATGGTTTAATTATGAACCCCGTCTCAGTACCACTTTTACTGAGACGGGGTTCATTGTTTATAGTTATTTTTTAGCTTTCTTTTTCTTAAAGTCCGTTATCTCAATCTGTGCATCACAAAAGTCAAAATCTTCCGTTACATTAGAAGCGATGATAACTGTTTTACCTTTTGAATAATCTTGGATTAAATCTCGATACCATTGTACACCTTGTTTATCTAGATTAGTCGTTGGCTCATCTAAGAAGAGTAGGGGCGTATTAGAGCAAATGGCTAAAGCTAATTTTAATCGCTGCTTCATACCCGAAGAGAAATTACGAATTTCTTTATTTTCCGCATTCTGTAAGTTCAATAATTCTAGGATTGTCTCTTGAGTTATTCCTGGCGAGAAAGATTTGAACTTTTGATGAAAGTTAATTGCCTCCGTGAGTGTAAACTCTTCGATGACATCCACATAAGGCGCAGCGAGAGAAAGATGCTTGTATATATCCTCAACACTTACCTTTGCATCATTTAAAGTAAATTTTATCTTACCTTTAGTTGGAGTCAAATGTCCTGTCAGAATACGCGTAAAGGTAGATTTTCCCGAACCATTATGCCCGAGTATTGCGTATTTTTTGCCTGATTCAAAAGTATAATCAATTCCTCTGAAAATCCACTCTGTACGGTAACGTTTACCTATATTTTTTAACTTTATCCTCATATA
>CAZQTE010000050.1:0-15309 GCA_964595615.1 uncultured Saprospiraceae bacterium | reverse complement strand
TTAGTTTCTACGTTTTAAAACACGATAAATTTCCTGAAATCGTGGAGAAACTATTACTTCTACTCTTTTATTTTCGGAATGTTTCGGGTCGTCAAAGCGAGGTTCTTTATCTCCTCGTCCTGCTGCCGTTAATCGGTCTGCACTAATGCCATAATTCTCGCCTAATAATTGAGTAATAGTTGAAGCGCGAATAACAGATAATTCCATTGGATTTTTATAATTACCTCGACTTGTCGCATGACCTGTTACCATAACAGACAATTCAGGACGAGTAGCTAGTACGCCTGCTAAGGCTTGCAAGACTTCTTGTCCACGTGACTTTACGCGAGTCTGACCTTTATCAAACATCATCTTATCGAATAAAGAAATGACAACACTGCCATCACGCATTTCGATTTTTAAATCATCCTCTGCAAATCCACCTATTACATCAAAAATTTTAAATTGTACATCAGTTACCGCAGCATCATTTGTTTCTTTTATGCGTCGCATCTCATCGATAACAGCTTCGCGTTTTTTTAGTTCGGCAGCTTTATTCTGAAGAGCACGGTCTAGGCGCGCTTGTTCACTCATTGCTTTACCAGTAATATCATCGACCTGCGAATTCAAATTCATAATCTGATTGCGTTGGTCTGATTTCTCTGCCTCTAGTTGGTCAATACGAGTTTCCAAAAGTCCATTTTCACGTGTCAATTGGCGTAACTGTCCTGTCGTATTTTCCAAACGTTTATCTAATTGCGAGGCACGTTCTTCACAAGAAAAACTTTTGCCAAGCATTTCCATATACTTTTTTTTGCTGGTACAAGAATTTACCAACAAGATAGCGAATATAAAAACAGACAATTTTGTAAAGCTCTTAATCATGATCATTATTAGGATTTTATCTTTTAATTTCATGTACTTGACAACGCGAAGATGCGGAAAAGCCAGCGGAAAACGGATTTTGTTTGACTTAAAAATAAAAACTAGGAGATACCAGAAGTCGGCATACCTGTCTCAAGTCAACTGTAAAGTTAGTCGTTCCATATTTTTAATTAGTATTTTGAAGCGTTTATAGTATAATATCCCGCGTTTTAGGTATTTCTTTTGTGTAATAAATAGGGTCTTTTGATGGAGAGAAAATATTGACGGAACGATTCTTTAAGGAATCTATTATTTTCGCATTCCTAAAGGTGGAATGAGACCTTAATAGAGAACCTTATCCGCTAAAAATACTCCTGCATCTCTCTCTGTTGAGGTGCAGGAGTATTTTTATTTATCGTAGCACCGACACTCAATGACAAATAGAAGCAGGAAAAATCTAAGCCCCCTATCTTTGTGTATCCATTATTTCGAAATCAATTTCATCATAATAAAAAGAATACAACCCAATGTTACTCAAGAAATTACCATTATACCTCACAATTTTTTTCCTTTCTGCTTTAACAAGTCTTTCTGCACAAGTAGAAAAAAAGGTTGTCGTAGAGCATTTTACTAATAGTGTGTGTGGTGTCTGCGCGAATAGAAATCCTGATTTTTTCGCTAATTTGGACAATCATCCTGATGTTTTGCATATTGCTATTCATCCAAGTTCTCCATATAGTACTTGCTTTTTGAATAATAATAATCCAGAAGAAAATGACGCACGGACGAATTATTACGGTATCTATGGTAGTACGCCAAAGTTGGTGATACAAGGAGAGAATATTGCAGTGAATGCGAACTATGGGGATGCTGAGATTTTTGCGCCTTATTTGGGAGAGACTTCGCCTGTTAGTATAGATATTTGGCATGTAAATGATGTTGAAACAGGTACTTCAGGAAGTGTTAAAATAACTGTAGAAGAAGAAAGTGATTTGGGAGAATTAGAATTATTTGTAGCGTTAGTAGAGGATACTGTATTTTATGATGCACCAAATGGAGAGAATATGCACTTTAATGTATTTCGCAAAAATCTTTACACTGAAGGCAACACTTTTATCTTACCTCAAAATGTAGGAGATTCTTTTCAAGAATCTATAGTCTCAGATATTTATAGTGATGAATGGGCAACAGAACGCTTATCTATTCTTGCAATTGTACAGAGAGTAGATACAAAAGAAGTTATTCAGGCAAAACTTTCAAATGAATTTGGTGTGTCTGGAACAAACGACCTACCAATCCTCCAAAACGTAAATATCTCCCCAAATCCAGTACAAAACCAACTCAACATCTCTCTCGAAAGCAATGTAGATACCGAACTAAGTATAATCGACCTCTCAGGACGCACAATATCTACAAGCACTTTCCAAAACGAAACACAAATCAACACAAGTGAATTAGCAAAAGGAGTTTACTTTGTAGAATTGAAAAATGAAGAGGGAAGATTGACGCAAAAAATAGTGAAGAATTAGAAGAGAGTTCAAGTATCAAATTCAATCTCAAGCAAAAGTCGTCTTGAATTTGAATTTGATACTTGCATTTGAACTTAAGAAAGTTTCTCTCCCAAAAAATGTCCCGTAAAACTCTCTTTCACCTCCGCCAAAGCTTCGGGCGTACCTTGGAAAACCAAATTCCCACCATGCTTCCCACCACCAGGCCCCAAGTCAATCACCCAATCAGCAGATTTAATCACCTCCATATTATGCTCAACGACAAGAACGGTATGCCCTTTCTCCACCAAAGCATTCAACGCATCTAATAATTTACGAATATCATGAAAATGCAAACCAGTAGTCGGTTCATCAAAAATGAAAAGTATCTTTTCTTTCCGATTTTCCTTTGTCAAAAAGCTGGCTAATTTAACCCGCTGCGCCTCACCGCCCGATAGGGTAGAAGAGGCTTGCCCCAACTGCACATATCCCAAACCGACATTAAAAAGCGGTGTGATTTTCTTAATAATATCCTTTCTGTCTTTAAAGAATTCAAGCGCTTCTTCAATGCTCAATTCTAAGATTTCAAAGATATTCTTCTCATTATAACGCACATCCAAAACCTCACGTTTGAATTTTTTTCCATTACACTCCTCACAGACCAAACGCACATCCGCTAAGAACTGCATTTCGACAATTTGTTCGCCCTCGCCCTTGCATGTATCACAACGACCACCGTCTACATTAAAACTAAAATGCTTAGGTTGGAAGCCACGAATACGCGATAACTGTTGATTAGCCATCAAAGTCCGTATCGCATCATAAGCTTTCACATAAGTCACAGGATTTGAACGAGAAGACTTTCCGATAGGACTCTGACTAATCATTTCTACCTGCGTCAATTGGTCTAAATCTCCCGTCAATTCTTTATGCAAACCTGGTGATTGCGTATAGCTTTCTCCAAAGTGCTTTTTCAAAGCAGGATACAAAATACTCTTGACCAAAGTCGTCTTTCCCGAACCAGAAACTCCCGTTACGACAGTCAAAGTATTCAAAGGAAATTTAGCATCAATATTCAATAAATTATTCTGACTCGCACCTTTTACCCAAATCGAATTAGCAGATTTGCGACGCATATCAGGAACAGGAATTTTCATTTTTCCATTCATATATTTCGTCGTCAATGAGTCCGTCGCTTCCTCGTAAATATCCTGATAAGGTCCAGCGAAAACAACGTGACCGCCATTCACACCAGCCTCTGGTCCAATGTCAATCAGATAATCTGCTGCCGCAATCACATCTTCCTCGTGTTCGACTACGATAACGGTATTACCCAAATCTCGCAAGTCTTTGAGTACATCAACCAAACGCCCTGTATCACGCGGATGCAAACCAATACTTGGCTCATCCAAAATATACATCGAAGCGGTTAGGTTACTACCAAGCGTCCGCGTTAGATTAATCCGCTGCGTCTCTCCACCACTCAAAGTGCTGGACAAACGGTTAATAGTCAAGTAACTAAGTCCAACATTAACCATGAATTTAAGACGCGTCGTCACCTCTAAAATCAAACGCTTCGCAATTGTACGGTCGTGCTCATTCAATTCTACATTCTCAAACCAATCCAACAATTCATCAATAGGCATTTCCGTTAAATCAACGATATTTTTACCACCAACTTTAACATAGGTAGCCTCTTTTCGCAAACGTCCACCTTCACACACATGACAAGTCGTCCGTCCGCGGTAACGTGCTAACATCACCCGATTTTGGATTTTATAAGTCTTCTCTCTCAATTGGTCAAAGAAAGCGTCAATACCTTTCCAATATTTATTTCCTCGCCAAATGATGCGTTGCATATCCTTCGATAAGTCTTTGTAATCCGCATGAACATCCAAACCAAACTTATGCGCCGACTCAATCAAACGCGTCTGCCAACGACCTGATTTTTCGCCACTAAAACAAGCAATCGCTCCGTCATAAATCGACTTAGTCGGGTCAGGAATAACTTTTTTAGCGTCAATGCCCATGACCTTACTAAAACCTTCGCAAGTTGGACAAGCACCAGATGGATTATTAAAATTAAACAACTGCGGCGTTGGGTCTAAAAACTCAATGCCATCCGCCTCAAAACGATTGTTAAACGCACGTTCTTCCACGCCCATAAAATCAATAATACATTCCCCATTCGCCTCTTGAAAAGAAGTTTGTACCGAGTCCGCAATCCGCTTCTCATTTTCCTCATCATCTTTTTTTACTACAAAACGGTCTAACAAAATCCGAATATCCTTCTTTGCATAATCTGCGACCTTACCTTTGTATTTTTTCGCATCACCGTCCAAAATATCTTCTACACGCATCGTCTCGCCTTCCCATTGCAAACGCGTAAAACCTTTTTGTAACAAAAGTTTCAACTCCGTTTCCATTTCTCTATCTGCATATTTTTGTTGCAAAGGAATGTACAAAAGCACCTTTTGACCCGCTTCATGGTCTAAAATATAATCGACCACATCAGCCACAGAGTCCCGTTTGACTTCCACACCACTAATCGGCGAATAAGTCCGTCCCGCCCGCGCAAAAAGCAAACGCAAATAATCATAAATCTCCGTCAAAGTCCCCACCGTCGAACGTGCATTCGAAGTACTTACCTTTTGTTCTATAGCAATTGCTGGACAAATCCCCTTAATAAAATCCACCTCAGGTTTCTTCATCCGCATCAAAAATTGACGCGCATAAGAAGACAGACTTTCCACATAGCGACGTTGTCCCTCCGCGTAAAGAGTGTCCATAGTGATACTTGATTTACCCGAACCAGATACGCCAGTGACGACCACGAGCTTGTTCTTAGGAATACGTAAATCAACATTGTTCAAGTTGTTGCTATTCGCACCTTTGATGAAAATCTCCTCTCGAAGTTGTTGTTTAGTAGGACTAAGGACGGTGGCAGATGTAGTTTTTGACATAGAAAGAAGTACGATTTATTGAGCATTTGCAAAATCCCGTGCTTTAGTCGGGACGAATTACGAAGTACGAGGCCGTGCTGACTTGTACTACTATTACTTTGTTTGGTGTAAACAAAGTGGTGTAATTAAGGTTTTGTGAAATGAAAGAGTTATTGTGATTTTAAGAAAATCTAATATCTCAAAAAAAGTAAGACGGGCTGCTTTCCCGTAAAAAGATGTGTTAGTGGTGCGAAGATATTAAATATCTGTGGGAAGGTCGGCGATATTTTTGTAAATATTTTACGCTAAATTTGCATTATGTAAATTGAGAACGAATTGTGGTAAAAAGAACGTGTTAATCTGCTAAATCTGCGTTTCAGTCATGTATTCTTCGCAAAATAACCAATAACCAATAACAAAATAACCAATAACAAAATAACTAACAACAAAATAACTAACAACCAACATGACCTTCACCTTCCTCGGCACAGGCACATCCCAAGGCGTCCCTATTATCGGTTGCTCCTGCGAGGTATGTCAATCCAGCAATGAAAAAGACAAACGTTTACGCGTTTCTGGTTTATTGAAAATAGGAGAGAAGACAATTGTGATTGACTGTGGACCAGATTTTCGGCAGCAAATGTTGCGAGAAAAGGTGACAGATGTGGATGCTATTCTCATCACACATGAGCATAATGACCACATTATAGGATTAGACGATGTGCGTCCATTCAATTTTTTGCATCAAAAAGATATGCCCGTCTATGCCGATGAACGGGTTCAGAAAGAATTGAGAGAACGATTTTCCTATATTTTTACAGAAAATAAATACCCTGGTGCGCCAATGGTCGCCTTGAAAACCATAAAAGCAGGAGAGAAATTCATTGTCGCAGAAGAGCTTGAAGTCTTACCAATTGAAGTCATGCATGGAAATTTACCCATTCTTGGCTTTCGGATAGGAAGTTTTGCTTACTTAACAGATGTGAAAACTATTTCTGAGGCCGAAATCAAAAAATTGCAAAATCTTGATGTCATTGTTTTAAGTGCCTTACATCATAATGAACATCATTCGCATTCTACTCTAGCACAATCTATTGAACTCGCCAAACGAATCAATGCTAAACGAACGTACTTTATTCATTTTAGTCATCATTTAGGACTACATGAAGAGATTGAAAAAACTTTAGATTCTTCTATGTTTTTAGCTTATGATGGGCTTGTTGTTTCTTTCAAGGATGCTTACTACTAATTAGACTTTGGACGGAATTTATATTCGTTTCAAAAGCCCCCAACCCCTGAAGGGGAGAATATTTGAATAAAATTTAAATACGAATTAAATAAAAATACGATTTTAAATTTTATTATTTTTTAAATTTCAAAACGAAATATGTTCCCCTTCAGGGGTTAGGGGTTTGTCAAATGATTTTTTATTCCGTCCAAAGTCCAATACTAAGGAATGATGAAAAAATATAGGCTTCACTCTCTTGTGAGAATGAAGCCTTTTGGTGTTCCATAGATATTAGACTTGGTTGGAGTTTAAAGTTCATTTCCCTTAGCCACTCGTGTTTTTACTTGTGTTTTTCTGATTTTTTTCAAATCTACGAGTAAAAGTGCTAAGGCGTCAGATTTATAGATGTAATAATTTTTATCGTCGTAACGAATAATTCCCCTTGAATCTGTCCATTTAACCACTTTTAGTACATATCGATTGTTACCTCTAGAGTCTGGTCCAAAAATAAGTGTTCTATTTGATTTTCCTTCTTCAAAGCTAACTGCAAAGCGATTTTCGCGAGGAATATAACTTAATACTCCAGGTGTACCTTTAGGTATTATAATTTCTTCTATTTCTCGACCTTTCTCCATACGAATCTTACCGCCACTGATGCGAGAGTCTGCCTCTGTTTTTTGACGACGTAAAGTAACACCATCTGAAAGATAGAATTGAATGCGCTTTAGTTGATCTTGATTCCATTTGTTTTCTTCGTAAAGCTTTTGGGTAAATGGACTGAGTCTAGGGGAACAGGCACTTAGTAAAAATAAACATAAGATTGCTAAAGGGAAGATTTTTGTTATTGATTTCATGATAATTGATTTTGTACAACGAATTTTGACTTAGCCAAAGATAGGCATTCAAATGGTTTTTCTAACTCTTACTCAAAAGACGGATAAAATGTCACAAAATTAACTTGAAGGCTAGGCTTTAATAGATTATTAACTAGGGATTAACCATAATTAACGTCACAATTTTCTTAAAAGTGAGGATGTAATTATTTTGATTCACACTTATATTTGGGGTAACAATAAAAAAATATTCCCCCTCTCACAACTATTTTCCTGTTACCCACAAATTACACAAAACATGAAGTTTACTTTCTTTTCTCAAAAAGTACTTCCCCTCTTTATTTTTATTCTAACATCTCTTTCTCTCACTGCTGAGGTTAGCTATCAAGATGTATTGATTGCTGAAGAATTTCCAGTTGGTAATATGTTAGCTTGGTCTACGGCATTCGAAGAAGGCAGTCAATTCTTTTTTATTGAAAAATCTTCAGACGGTGTTTATTTTGAAAATATTGGACAACTAGAAGCTGCTGGTGACTCTAATGAAGGTAAGAAATATCACTTTCTTGATGTAGGAGTGCAAAGTGAAAAAGTCTTGTATCGTTTAAAACAAACAGATTTAGATGGAACCGTAAGTTTTTCAGATGTCATTACGATGCATAAAACCTTAACAAATAACTTCATGGTCGTTCGTATGAACAAAACAGATGTCGTTAGTAGTTTTGAGTGTTCGATTGATAATACGAAAGCTGGAATAATGACTTATGAATTGAAAAATTTACGTGGTGATATCATTGAAACAAAAGATGTAGATCTAGTTGCTGGTCTGAATGATTTAATCATCGATACAGAAGATTTAAAATCAGGTATTTATAAAGTGAATCTTAAAATGAATGCAGAAGAAGAAACTCTTGTTATTCAGCGAGTTATGACGACAGAAAGTAAGCCAGCATTACGCGCCTCTAAGCAAGAGACTGGAAAAGGAGGTTAATTTGGATTGATTTTTGCAATGAACAAACATATAAATATTATTTCCTCCCTAATATTTTCCTCCTCAATATTTAGCACAACAAAAACTTCGCAAAAAATTAAGATTATGGTTCAAAAAACGCTCACTACACTAGCCGCAATAATACTCCTACTTTTCTCAGCTACTTCAGTTTTTGCATCATGCATTTACGAGCAAGCAATAAAAGGTGAAAATCTACAAATCGGCACAATGCTGACTTGGAGTACTTCTTTTGAAGAAAATAATTCGATGTTTATCGTCGAAAAGTCAGAAGATGGTGTTAATTTTTCAGGAGCAGGTTCTGTGAAAGCAGCAGGAGATGCCGATGAAGAAAAACAGTACAATTACTTAGATGTAATGGCAAATTCTGAGAAAACTATGTATCGCCTAAAGCAGGTTGATTTTGATGGTTCATTCAGTTTTTCTGACATCATTACTGTAACTCGTGAATTCAAAAACGATTTTATGGTTGCACGTATGTCTTCTGTGACAACTACAGATGTTTTTGAAGTAACAATTGATGCTTTAAAAGACGGCGAGATGAATTACAATGTGGCCAACTTGAAAGGTGAAATGATGTTTGAAGACAACATGTTAGTCATTAATGGTTTAAATGAATTAAGCATTGATTTGACTGACCAAAACGAAGGCATTTACAAATTGAATTTGGAAATGGACGGAGAAAAAGAAACTTTAGTTGTAAAGAAAGTGATGGACGAAATTGTTAAAAAACAAAACGTTGCGTCTAAGGATAAAGCAACTAACGGAAGAAACTAAAGATAAGTTTTTCATTAAGAAAAGGTCTTTTGAGCATTTGATTTGCTTGAAAGACCTTTTTTGTTTGTCCAATTTTGTATTTTTGATTATTCCTTTCTTAAAAATCGGGTTCTCCGTCAAATCGTGTGAAAGTGACATGAAAAAAAGAAAAAGCTAAGTAATTATTTGATTTTAGCTTTTTCTTTTTTTCCTGTCACACGATTTGACGAAGAACGAAAAATCGAATTATGAGTAATAACAATGAAACAGTTAACGAACTTCAAAGAGAACTTGACAATATTAGTGAAGGTGCACTTCTTAGTCCTGAAATTATCCGCAAAAAATTAATAATGTGGGTAATTCGCAATGCTATCTCTGTTTTCCTAATCTGGTATTTTTGGGACCACTGGTTTATGAAATATGCCCTCTGGATTATTATTCCATTGTCTCTGTTCAGCTTGATTTCGATTGTTGGGTTTAATTATTTTGTGAAACGTAAATTAGCGAAAACACAAAAGTCCGTTGATTTATTATCCAATGTGATAGAAGAAGAAAATTGATGTTTAAATTCATTTTTTAGTTCCACAAAAAGCCTGTCTTGATTACACACGACAGGCTTTTTTGTATCACAAAAAAAATAAATTTTAGTTCGTTTTATCATATTCGTGAAAAACGCCTTATTTTTCCGAAAATTAAAACAACAGTAATGAAATATTTCCTATTCTTCCTGACTATTTTTCCTTGTATACTCTTTGCTCAAAAGGGGAATAAAAAATCACTCACTCACCAAGAACTCGTGACCTGGAAAACTATTAAATCCACAGAAATAACCGATGATGGAAAGTATGTTCTCTACACGACTAAGGCTGAAGAATTAGATGGTGAATTGCATGTTTATAATACCGAAACCAAGAGAAAGTACAGTTTTCCACGTGGTACAAATCCAGACATCAGTCAGGATGGAAAATTCATAGCATTTAAAATAAAACCTTATCGAGATAGTATCAAGGCGATGAAATTGCGAGAAGTGAAAAAGGATGATATGCCTAAAGATACTTTAGCAATTTACGATTTAGAGAATCGTGATTTAGTGAAAGTACCTAATGTTCAATCTTATAAAATGCCAAAAAAATGGAATGGTTGGCTTACGTATTTGCGAGAACCAGCAGAAGATAAAGAGGAAGAAAAAAGTGATAATGGCATAGGATTAGTTGAGGAGGAAAAACAAGAAATCAAAAAGAAGAAAGAGAGTAAGAAAAACGGAGCGAAGCTAACTATTCGCGAGTTGGCCACGGGGAAAGAAGAAAATTTTGGCTATGTGACAGATTATACTCTAGCAGAGGCTGGTGAACGTATGATGTATTATACCACGAGTGACGATACAACTTATTGGGCAGGTGTTTATATTTTTGATTTTGAACAAAGTAAAACCTTTGAAGTGATGACTGATTCTACCTATGGTAGTTATCAAAAAATGACTTTCTCTAAAGATGGAAAGCGTGCTGCTTTTGTGGCTGAAGGGGAGTCAGAAGACCCTCGTATTCATCCTTTTGACGTATTTACTTGGGAAGAAGATGTAACGGAAATGTTTGCGAGTGCTGCCTCTGATTTTATTCCTGAAAACTATCGAATTAGTGAACATCACAAATTATCTTTTTCAGAAGATAATGAAATACTTTTCTTTGGTTTAGGTAAGCAATTGCCTTTACGCGATACGACAATTTTAGACTCAGATAAGGCGAATGTTGAAGTTTGGTCGACACAAGATAAACGTCTTTATACACAGCAAAATGTAGAATTAGAAGAAGACCAAGAAAAGACTTATCTCGCTGCTTATTATCTCAATAAAGATGTCGTGCGTGTATGGGCTGACGAAGAGATGCCAGAGGTGAGGATGAATCATGATAAGACAGCATTTTACGCTTTAGGTTACAATACGACACCTTATCAAAGACAAGCCTCTTGGGAAGGTTTTCCAACTCATAAAGATGTCTATAAAATCGAAACTACTAATGGTAGGCGTACAAAAATTGCAGAAAACTTAATAGCTTCTCCTCGTCTTTCTCCTGCTGGCAAGTTTATCACTTGGTACAATTTAGCGGACTCTTCTTGGTATGCGCATAATAATGCTACGAATACGCTCAAGACTTTGACAAATAATGCTTTAGGCATTTTTTATGATGAGTTAAATGACCGTCCTATGTTGGCTTATGATTATGGTTCAATGGGCTGGTCAAAAGATGATACTTACTTTTACATTTACGACCGTTATGATATTTGGCGGACGACACCAGAAGGAAAAGCAGTACCCACAAATTTGACTAAAGGACGAGCGAAAAAACTGAAATATCGTCATGTGAGATTGGATAGTGAAAAGAAGTTTTTTGAGTCTGATGAAACGATACTTTTGCATGTTTTTGATGAGAAAACTAAGGGGAGTGGCTACGCTAGTTTGAACTTGAAATCAGGAGAGTTAAAAGAATTGATTTTTGATGAAAATCTTTCTTACGGACGACTGCCTAAAAAGGCAAAAAATGCAGATAAGTTTGTCTTTACACGCGAGAATTTCCAGACTTTTCCAAATCTACATTTAGGCAACGGAAAATTTAAAAAAACACAACAGATAACAGACATCAATCCTCAACAGAAAAACTATTCTTGGGGGAGTGCAGAGTCTTATAAATGGACAGCTTTTGACGGTACAAAATTAGAAGGAACATTAGTAAAACCTGCTAATTTTAATCCTAAGAAAAAGTATCCAATGATTGTTAATTTCTACGAAAGAAGTAGCGACCGTTTGCATCGTCATCGTACACCATATCCACACCGTAGTACAATAAATTACGCTTTTTATGCTAGCAAAGGTTACTTGATTTTTAATCCAGATGTACATTATAAAATCGGTTATCCAGGTGAAAGTGCCTACAATTGCGTAGTCTCGGGAGTAGAAGCACTAATAAAGGAAGGCTTTGTCGATAAGGATAAAATTGGCGCCCAAGGACACAGCTGGGGTGGTTATCAGGTAGCACATTTAGCGACTAAAACGGATATTTTTGCTTGTATAGAATCTGGTGCACCAGTAGTCAATATGACTTCAGCTTATGGCGGTATTCGTTGGGGGAGTGGTCGCAGTCGGATGTTTCAGTACGAACACACACAAAGTAGAATTGGTGGCACCTTATGGAATGCCAAAGACCTTTACTTAGAGAATTCACCACTTTTCAATACGGATAAAATCAATACTCCAATCCTCATCATGCACAATGATAAAGACGGTGCTGTGCCTTGGTATCAAGGTATTGAGTGGTTTGTTGCTTTACGTCGATTGGATAAAAAAGCATGGATGCTGAATTATAATGACGAACCGCACTGGCCCTTAAAATTACCAAATCGGAAAGATTTTAATGTGCGGATGCAGGAGTTTTTTGATCATTATTTAATGGATGCGGAGATGCCTAAATGGATGCGAGATGGTGTTCCTGCTGTGGAAAAAGAAAAATAAAAAGCAGTGCTGTGTTACCTAAGTAGACAATCAAAGTCTATTAAAGTATCATTAATGAGGCTGTGTTAGGGCGAGGACAGAAAATCGCCCTAACACAGTCTTAATTTTATTTAAAGTGTAAAACCCAAGTCTAAAATTTTATCCAAATCCTTTTCTCTGACCTTAAACTCATAATGAAGAGTGGTAGGACATCCACAACATATGGCACAATAAACTCCAGGTCCTCCATTATCGACAATTTCGAGTCCTTTGAAATCGATATTTCTTTCTTCCAAAAATGCTTCAATAGTTTCTTCTTCCATAGTATTATCTTCCGTGCTTTGCCAAATATTGCAGCATTGAAAGATATCTGCTTTGATTGTTTTAGAACTAAAAAAGTCGTCTTTATTACAAGAAGTAAGACAAAATAGAGCTATGATGATTAAGAAAGCATTTTTCATTTGAGTTAATTTTAGGAAATGAAGTATTTTTCTAATTCTTGAAAGTAAGACTTTTCTATGATCCACAATGGTTGGGTTATATTATGAAAAATGCAATAAATAATCATCGATTATTTTAGCGAATTTTCGCTAAATCCCTTATCTTCGCCAACAATTAGGAAAATATCCCGTTTCTAATTCTACAAAAATATCACAACATAAAAGTTGGTGCAAGCAGGAGGCCTTCCCGTCAACTGACAACCGTCAACGATCAACTAATAAAAAAAAATGGCAGATAATTACGTCAGCGTAAAGAACATTGAGTTCATGCTTCACGAAGTATTTGATGCAGAAGGACTCAATCGTTTTGAACGCTACCAAGATTACGATAAAGAAGGAATTAACATGGCATTATCTGCCGCGAAATCCATTTCTGATACTTATCTCTTTCCAATCTATAGAGAGATGGACAAAAAGAAAGCTTATGCTGAAAATGGAACTGTTCATGTTCACCCAGGATTGAAAAAAGCAATAAAGGCTTTAGCCGGTGGTGGATGGATTGGGGCGGGTCAATCTTATGAAAATGGAGGACAGCAGATGCCAGCTATTCTGGAAAGCGGTGCCTCTATGATAATGAACTCTGCCAATGGAAATGCAGTCGGCTACGCCTTTTTGACCAATGGGGCAGCTAATCTGATACAATCTTTTGGAAGCCAAGAATTGAAAGATACTTACATCAAGCATATGTATGCTGGTGATTGGCAAGGAACGATGGCATTAACCGAGCCACAAGCAGGAAGTTCTTTGACCGATGTTACCACCTCAGCCACACCAACCAACCAAGACGGAGTTTATAAAATTAAAGGACAAAAAATCTATATCTCAGGTGGAGACCACACAGGAGTTGATAATGTTGTTCACTTGACACTAGCACGCATTGACGGCGCGCCTGCAGGTACTAAAGGGATTTCTCTATTCGTAGTGCCAAAGCATCGCCCAGACGGAGATGGTTTGACAAATAACGATGTTATCACTGCTGGTATCTATGGCAAAATGGGACAAAAAGGCTATGTCGCAGCACATCTCATGATGGGCGAGAATGACGGTACAGAAGGATATCTAGTTGGAGAGCCAAATCGCGGATTGAAGTACATGTTTCAAATGATGAATGAGGCGCGTATCGGTACGGGACTTATGGCAACGGGTAATGCGAGTGCCGCATATTATGCGTCATTACAATATGCACAAGAGCGTCCACAAGGTCGTCATCCAGATAATAAAGACCCATTGGCAGACCCCGTTTTGATTATCAACCATGCCGATGTTCGTCGTATGTTGTTATTCCAAAAAGCAGTAACTGAAGGAAGTTTTTCCCTACTTTTAGAGTGTAGCAAGTTACACGATATTCATATTGCTGGTGAAGGTGAAGAAGCTGCAAATGCGCATTTATTAATGGAGTTATTGACACCAATAGCTAAGTCTTATCCAGCTGAAATGGCGACACATGCCGTAAGTGCAGGAATGCAAGTTTTAGGTGGCGCGGGTTACACGGATGATTTCCCATTAGAGCAAATCTATCGTGATGTGCGTATCAATTCTATTTATGAAGGGACGACGACTATTCATGGTATGGATTTATTGGGACGTAAAGTTATCATGAATAAAGGAGCAGCTATGAAGTTATTGATGGAAAATGTACAAGGCGTTATCCAAGAAGCAATGGCACATGAGGTGTTAAAACCTTATGCAGAGCAATTGGCGATGACCGGTATGAAATTACACGAAACGACCATGTCTTTGATTAAAATTGCTGCTGAAAAAGGACCACGCCACTTCTTGAGTGATGCGACGACCTACTTAGATTATTTTGGTACAACTGTTATTGCTTGGCAATGGTTGAAACAAGGTATTAAGGCTGCTGAAGGACTTGCCGCTGGAGCAACAGGAGATGATAGTATTTTCTATCGTTCTAAGATTCATACTTTGAAGTATTTCTTCGAGTATGAATTAATCAAGACACGGACTTGGCACAAACGTTTGCAGGCGCGTGACTTTATGACGGTGGATATGGATAATGAGTTGTTGGTGTAATGCTGTCGTGCCCGTAGCTTTAGCTGCGTAGGTCAAAAGCCAAAAGCCCGTTTTCTTCAATTTTGGAGGAAACGGGCTTTTAATTTTGTGCTATTTTCTTTTCGAGATAAGAGATGATAATCATGCAAAAAGGGCGGGTTTGGTCTTGCCATTTTTTGAGTTCGGCGTTTAGATTTACCGTTTTTCCTTTTTTGGATTTTTC
>CAZQTE010000049.1:0-20698 GCA_964595615.1 uncultured Saprospiraceae bacterium | reverse complement strand
GCTATATTTTTAAAATATTAAGTTACGCCTTCCGCAAAAAGTTATAGTTAAGTACAAATACTCTTCTCTTTTTCCGCAAAGGGTTATAGTTTAAGTATCCTATTATTAATCAAATGATCCTTACTCTACCAATTAACATTTGAAGTATAACTTTTTGCGGAATGTAGATTTCAATATTTCTTGTACTGTATTTCTCTTTAAAAATATATCACACCTTTTTTTACCCCTATTATACCCCTAAAATACCTTTATTTGACCCAAAGATATACTTTTCTTACTAAATTTAGCTAAAAATCTACTATTCACATGAAGCATTATGACCTACTAAATAAGCAACTATAACTTTTTGCGGCAAATCAAAGAGTAAAGAAAATAGAATTGTGTGTTAAAATGATGAATACTCGCGTAGTGACTCAATGTCACCGCTTGATTGAAATAGCAACTTCAGTCATAAATATATGATATATAAGAAGCTGTTTGAGTTTAAGTATTTTTCTATGTGAGAGAATATTTTTCGTTTATTTTGGCTTTTAAAACCGCTAATACCCTACGGTCTTTAAGGATTTTAAAAGTGAAAATAGGCGGAAAATTGTCCTCTTATAGAGAATTAGTTAAATTCAAACAGCTTCTAAGTATCAATCGTCTAAGTATAACTTTTTGCGGAAGAATATTTTATTGGAATTCACTATTCAGCTGAGTCTAAATGAATGTTTTGGTTGACTAGGTAAAAGAAACGATTGAAACGGTGATAGTTTTAATCAGATTAGTATTATGAACTTTGATTTTCTACGAAGATGAGCCTTACTTAACTTTATTAAACCCCAATCATACCCCTAATAAGGGTCTATTGTGGTTAAAAGATAGATAAAATAGAGTAATTAGGAGTTCTGACAATGTGTTTTTAATCATAATAAACGCAGCGAATTATTTGAGTCTATAAAAGTTATACTCCTCTTCTCTACTTATTCAGGTTTCTCTTTTTGGTTGAAATGACAAAACGAGAAATCAAAGATTTTTTATTGGTCTCAGAATTTGGTTTAAAATCTACTTCAGTACAATCTGAGCAGAAGTGTTCTTGGAGAAAAGTTTATGCAAAGAATATATGATTGAAAATCTGATGATACGGATACGTCGGATTTGGGCGGATGCGATAAATAAATTCGTGTTTTATCTGTGTTAATCCGCCTAATCTGTGTTCCAATCATATTCTATGCATGGTAAGGCAGGATGACTTCAGTCGTTTTTTGTGCTCTAACCTACCTAATGAAAGTAGGAGGTATTTGAGTTTGATAAAAGCCTTGAATGTAATTTTTGTTAATCGCTTACTCTTTAATAGACCTCTGATGTAGGTATATTCAACCTCTTTTATACCCCTAAAAAGGGTTTATTATAGGTCTATTCGCTCTAAAGCGAATACATTTGACTTCATTTTCACCTCTCAAAATGAATATGCTCAGGTTCAATTTTAAAGCCTTCTGAGAGGAAAGAATACATTGATTGATAATTGTAATTGATAGGAACAAACTCTTGTTAAAATGCCTTAAAGAGCTTTCTTTTGTTAATCTAGTCGGTCTTTTCACCTTGACAAAGCAGCTAGTGGTACTGTATCTGTTTGCTTGAGTTTTTTCATTTGAGACAAAAATAATGAAGGGGTAAAATATGTTAAGTATACCCATGAAAAGCCTCTTTTCTACCCCTAATAAGGGTTTTTTGCACCCTTATTAGGGAGAATTAAAACTAATTTAATTTGAAAAAAAAGTTGCTGCCGCAGAAAAATAAGCTCAAAGTTGAATGGACAATCAGAAAAGTATCTTCCATAGGTCTGACAGATTTTAAGAAGTTCTAATCTGTTTTTTTAGTCCAATCTTACACTTTTGTATCTTTTGAATTAAGTTTAGTTAAAACGGCTGAAAATCATTTTAAAACGAATTCTAATATAATATTTGAAATACATAATGATGTATCCGCCTCTCTCAAGGTTTGTAAAGAAAAAATAATTTTCTCTCCTACTTTTTGCTTTTTTTAATTTTTACGATGAGCGAATTATTAAATTGACGAGACCCTAATTATACCCCTGAAAAGGGTATAATTAGGGTCTCGTATATCTTGAGTAAGCCTCTATTAGACTTATTTTAATCCTCTAGCTTATCCCACAATGCTTCCACAATTATGTTCTTCATGGATACACCTCGCCTATCAGAACGGTCTTTCAACTTCTCATAAAGATTTAGCGGAAGTATTACATTAAACTTCTTATTTTTACGCCCTGTGGGCTTGGAAGTATGTATTTCCTCTGCTATTTTTTTGACCTTAGCATCGGTTGGTTTTGCTTGTAAAACCTTATTGAAATCCTTTTTTATTTTTGCCATTTTCTCAAGTTTTAAATCATTTTTAATTGGATATTAGACAAAAGATATTAGACTTTAGACCTCTAAACTGTATCAATCTTTCTATAAAAAATCCAGTATTTAATATCTGATTACACCTCAGACAGTATCTCATTTATCTGTCCAAAAAGTTCCAATATCTCCTTTTCTGCCTTTTTATCATCCAACTCAACTACACCGCAGCCAAACATATTTGCCTCACCATAAGCCGTGCGATGCCCCAGATAAGTAGGTAGGAGAGGGATGGAGTACTTCTCGCCATCCGCCTCTAATGCTGGCATGAAAGCCTTATGCATATTGATGCGTGGATTGAATTTATTAATCACAAACCTTGCAGGAATATTATAGTCCAAGCGTGCTCTCAATAACTCAATATGCTCCGCAAACTTACGTGTTGCAGAAATATCACTACCCCCAGTAGGGGTAACAGGTATTAAGCAAAGATGACTTTTTGCCACCGCTCGACTCGTTATTTCTTCTACAGCAGGAGGACAATCAATGATTATGTAGTCATAATTTGGCTCCGAATTGCTGATATATTTGAGTAATAAATCTTTGTCTGGTGCATGAAAAACGGGTACAGCAGGCATATCTTCTGAGCGTTGTAGCTGCCAAGAGTTACTACTCTCGTTTTTATCGGCATCGATAATGCAAACACTCTTGCCTTGATGCGCCATACAAACCGCTAAATTTTGGGAAACAGTACTCTTTCCTACGCCTCCTTTGTAACTGATAACTGATATTGTCATTTGAAATATTCGATATTAAAGTGAAGTATGTTCTGTGCTACAAAGGAGAGAAATTTCATTGGATTAATATAATTTTTACCTCTATTATACCCCTGTTAAGGGTTTATTAACTCTTAATTGAAAGTAAGTTAGAGGTATTAAAAGGGTAGGAGAGTTTTGCTAGTACTTTTTAAAATAGAGACTAAACCAGATTTTTATTAACTTTGGTTTTAAAAGAACGTTATGATTTTAGGATGGTCTGTCCTTCCAACCAACAACTACCAACTAACAACTTGAAAAGCATGTTCGAAGAACTAATGAAATCATTCACACAACCTGATTTGAAATCTGTTTCAGGTTTAGATGCCGCTTTTTTATACGCAGAAACGCCAACCTCACCGATGCACATTGGTAGCGTATTAATCATTGAAGGAAATTTAGATTACAAAACTTTTAGAAATAGAATCGCTTCTCGCATACACCTCATTCCAAAATTACGCAAACGCCTCGTTTATGTGCCAATGAGTATCGACTATCCATATTGGGCGGATGACCCGAATTTTGATTTGGATATGCACATGGAACATATCGCCTTGCCCAAACCCGGCAGTTGGAAAGAATTACGTTCAGTCGCGGCGCGCATCATGAGTGAACCATTGAACCAAAATCGTCCGCTTTGGTCTTTTACATTTGTGGAAGGGGTAGATAATGTTCCACAAGTTCCAAAAGGTTCAGTTGCTATTGTTTCTAAAATACACCACGTGGCAATTGACGGCATGGCTGGGGCAGGTATCTTGGGCTTGCTATTTGATTTTTCTCCAGAGATGCCAGAAGAACCTACGCCAGAGCCTTGGAATCCAAAGCCATTACCAAACGAAGCCTCGATGGTAATGAAAAGTACGCTTAGCTTCGCTGAAAATCCCCTTAAATTCCCAAAATTATTAACGGAAACACTTTCTGCTTCTTTCAAAGCGGGAATGTTGACCCGAGTGCAGCAGGCGGATTTGCCAACGGCTTCTTTTTCTGCGCCACATACTATTTTGAATGGACTGCGTTCTTCGCGTCGAGTTTGGAACTCTGCGATTTTGTCGCTTGACCGGATTAAGGTTTTGAAAAAACTGATGGGCACGACGATGAATGATGTGCTTTTGGCGATTTGTGCGGGTGCATTACGCCGGTATTTGGATGAAAAAGGAAAACTGCCAGACAAACCTTTGGTGGCGATGGTACCGATTTCAACGCGAGATGCGGGTGGTGATGATATGAATAATCAAATTTCGTCGATGTTGGTGCAGTTGGCGACAAATGTCGAAGACCCAATTGAACGTCTCGAAGTCATTCATGAAAATACGGTACGCGGAAAAACCTATCAATCGGCAATGGGCGCAAAGACTTTGGCAAAAATGGCTGAAATCGTTCCTTTTGGAGTGGCGAATCAGGCGGCGCGTTTATATTCTCGTTTTCAAGTGGCAGAAATGCATAATCCGGTCATGAATTGTACGATTACGAATGTGCCTGGTCCACAATTTCCTTTGTATTTGAGTGGTCATAAATTGTTATCGATAATGGGATTAGCGCCGATTATTGACGGTATGGGACTGATTATTACGATTTTTAGTTATAATGGTTTGGTGACGATAACTTCGACTTCAGATGCGAAGACAATGCCTGACATCCGCGAATTTTCGATTTATATTCGTGAGGCAGCGAATGAATTGGAAGCCTTAATTTTAAAAAGAGGTAAAAATGCCAAACGCCGTGAAGCGCGCAAGACTGACCCGAAAAAATCGGATGCTTTTTTTGAAAATTTGAAAAAACGTTTGAAGAAAGAGCCAGATTTATTGACAGTCAAAGGCGTTTTTAACTTTGATATTACAGGCGATGCGGCTGCGCAATGGAAAATTGACACGAGAAAAGCTAAACCTTCTATTCGTCGCGGTCATGCGGCGAAACCGGATGTGGTGATTACGATTCAAGATGAGCATATTGAGCGGATTGCGAAAGGGGATTTGGATTGGTTGTCGGCGCAGGTGCAAGGTCGGGTGAAGATAGTGGGGGAGGAGCTCGGGATGGGGCTTTTGGAGGAGTTGGGTTGATTTGAGTATTTGTCATCTTGTAACATAGCGCATTTAAATTAAATAGAACAGTCAAGAAAGTTGACTGTTCTATTTAATTAGCAGTTAATCTTTAAACTGTTGCAGGCATTTCTCTATATATTTTTTCGTCAAGTTGACATCCCCCTTTTGCATGTAATTGATGCTCAGTCGAAATGGTCGGGTCGTTAGGATTATGATTAAATGCCTTTTTGCCCCACTGCTTAAAGAAAAAAGGTGTGCTTGTACTTTCGCATTCAGATTTTATTATGTCTACCCAATTTTTTTCCATTGGTCGGGCACCAGGACCACTTTCTCCGCCAACTATTACCCAATCAATTTTTTTAAGATTAATTTTGTTAATTTTTCCGATAAGAGGCTCAATAGATAGGAATTTTACTTTAGCTGAAGTTCTTCTTAAATCATCAACTCTGTATTTAAATGTTTCACTCTCAACAGAAACTCCCATCCATATATTATCAGTCCATTTAAGTTCTTTATGTAGTTCAAGTAATCTTTCAGACCTTTTTGTTAAGACTTGATAGATATGATGAGTATTATTCATAACATCAAAGACTTTCTTTATATAAGATAAAGGAACATCCTCGTGAAATAAATCACTCATTGAGTTGACAAATACTACTTTTTTCTTTTTCCACTTATATGGATTGTTTAGAGTATGAGGAGCTAATGCTAATTGAAAACCATTTTTATACTGCTCTACACCCATCGCTTGTAACCGTTTCGCCATTCTTTCAGCATAGCAAAATTTGCAGCCTGACGATACTTTTGAACAACCAGTTACGGGATTCCACGTAACTTCGGTCCATTCTATTGATGATTTTGATGACATAATTATTTTAAGATTTCAATTTTTTTCGGTTCCCGCATTCTATCTTTAATCGCTCCTGAGAATGATAGTGCAATTTGTCCTTTATAATTTATTCTTTTTGCCTTTTTCAGTTCTTGTATTATCGGCTTAGCATGTGACCCTAGAAAGCCATTAGTCACAGTGAAAATGTAAATTTCTTTGTCTGTTTTTAGTTCTCCTTCAAGAACTTTTCTTTTTAATTCTGACTCAAATACACTTCTTTTTGTTGGAATAAAATATTCTGGGAAAAGAAGACCTGTACCTTCTTTTGGGATTTTTTCATTATCTATATCAAAGTTAGCTTCTCCTCGTATCTTATCTTGCTGCCAGCATACTTTTAAGAATTTTTCAATACCTAATAAGTGACCTGAACCAAAAATCAAACCGTTAATATTAGAGTCTCTTTTAATTGAAAATGGAGCTAAATAATAATTTTTATTTTTGGGTAAATATTCTTTATACTTATCAAGTACAATTCTATGAATTTTTAGAAATGAAGTTTTACTTAATTCTTCTTTGCTAATATTTACTATTTTTTTAAATGTCTCATGTTCATAGAATCTATTAAACGAAGAAGAGGATATAAAGAATAGAATATCTGTTTTAGTCATTGAAGAAAGCTCTTGAAATTTACCTTTATCAACACATTGTACACCAAATTGGTCTAAGAACACCAAATTAGCTGCATTTTGCATTTCAGGTTTCAATTTATCATAAGCTTCTGCGAAGTCTAGATTTAAAAAATGAATATTGACAGGTAGATTTTTTAGTTTTAGTGCTTTAACATTCTGTTCAAGTTGATTTATATACTTTGTATTTCTGTCATTAAACCAGATGTTTACTTCTAAATCCTTCGATTTAATTTCAGATTTATATCTTTCAGTATTTAGTGCATTTAAAGCAATAAGAGGACTACCATGTTGTCCGAGAGTATCTTTTCCAACACCAGAGAAAAAATCGAAAATATTTACTTTTTTAGTAATTGGACTATAAGTTGGAACTAAAAATACAGGAAGCCATTCATTTACATATGCTTTATATAGTTCCAACTTAGTAATTGTTGGTTCATCGAATGGTTTTTTAAAAAATGTTGAACTCATTTAGGGGATTTTTTCGGATTAAATTCAAAGAAAAGCAAAATAAATACAAAAACAAAATGTTTTTATATTTATTTTAAAATACATGGATTATATAATTTTTGAAATTATTTGTTTTATTTCTGCGTGTTAAACCTCAACCTGCCCCAACTCATCCAAAAATAACTGCCGCACCTCCTTAATTTTCCCATCCAAATCCTTCTTCTTCCACCCTTGAGTCGGTATCGCTGGATGCACCACCACCTCAATCGCCGTCGCCCGCATCACATTAGTCCCATTAGGCATCGCATCATGTGCATTGCGAATGACGACGGGAATAACAGGGACACCCGCCTCCATAGCCATGTGAAATGCACCTTTCTTAAATTTGCCCATACGATAGCCTTTACTGCGCGTACCTTCTGGGAAAATGATGATACTTGTGCCTGATTTTAGAGCTTCGACCGCAGGTTTCATGGCTTCGATGGCTTTTTCTTTGTTTTTTCGGTCAATGAAAATGACGCCGGCGGCTTGCATGAGTTGTCCGATAATGGGCGTTAGTTTGAGCTCTTTTTTAGCGATTCCTGTAGCGTTTTTACGAATTAGCTTAGCTGCAATGAAAAGGTCAACGCTACTTTGATGATTGAAAAGGAAAACAGCGGGACGTTGGGCCCATAAATTTTCTTCACCTTTTACTACTAATCGAATTCCTGCCATTTGTATCACCAAATCTCCGACAGAAGACATCAAACTATTCACGCCTTCATTCCAGGACATCGACATCAGACCATTCATAATACCGCGTATCGTCGCTGGCAGTAAAGAACCTGCCGCCAAACCAGTACGCACCATATCGGTCGTCGTAATCCGCGTTTGGTCGTTTAAACGATAGACAGGCCAGCCATTTTTGAAGGCTAATGCGGCTAATTTGGTATCTGGATTCATGGGGCGCGGATTACCGACTATTTCTAAAAGTGGCAAATCCTCTGCGCTGTCCGTATAAAAATAGCTTTTTGTTAAATCAAGATTGAATTTTTCGGTTAATTCACGTGCCGCATGCGCTTTTCCATCTCCCCAGCAAGCGGGTTCGATGATATTTCCCGTAAATTTTCCATCCTCCACTTCCATCCGCGTACACATCACATGTGCAATACCCAAATCTCGCGCAATCGGGTCGACTTGATAAGGCGTTGCTGCCGAAACAATCGCCACCGTATGCCCTTTTGCCATGTGCGCTGCCACCAATGCCCGCGACTCCGGAAAGATAGTTTCTGCCAAATGTTTTTGATAAACTTCTTCTCCAACCTCTATAAACACCTTTTCATCCACCCCGCGTACTCCTTTGGCACTCACAGCCGCCAATCCTGCAAAATTTCCTTTTCCTCTGGCAAATACGATAACTCCCGCAAATTGTGAAATAATCTCTTGCCGCGTCATTTTACCACTTAATACGCGGGATTGGAAAAATTCTTTTGCCGAAAATCCTTTAATCAAAGTCCGGTCAAGGTCGAAAAATGCGCCGATATGTGCACCTGACTCTCCTTTTATGATATCTTCTGTGATAGCTTCGGTTTTGCTACCTGGCACGATATCGCGCTCGACGGGTACGATGGGGGAGGAGAGGGCTGGTTTTGCGAGCGTAATGCCTTGGAGGTAGTTGATATTTGTCCCGATTTCGTTAAGGACGTCAAAAAATGCTTGAAGGGCATCGTATTTGGCATCTTCTTTATGCGGGATGAGATTACGGTGTTTCGCTAAGCGCAAGCCATTTTTCAAAAAAGAACTGGAAACAGACTCCAAGCGCTGAATCCGACCTTGCCAGTGCATTTCTTCTCCAGTAAAGAGACAATTTTCTAAAAATTTCTTTTCAATAAAATAATCAGAAGTGTCTTGATTTAAAAGGGTCTGTGCAACTACTCGATAAGCATCCGTGTAACTGTGTAAAATAGCTGGCGCAATAAACAAGTGATGCTTGCTCAAAAGTGCAGTAATATCCGTTTCTGGATTAGTGAGAATTTTTTGCCATTTAGAGGATAAAAAATTCAAATTAGCTTCTATTTCCTCTGTAAATTGTGCTTTTCGAGAATAGAAAAACTCGAATTTGAATAAATCCCGCAAACGCATAATCTCTTTCCAAAAGGCTAAAATGCGTTTTTTTGGTTCTAAATCTTTGACTTTTAACAAAGCCAACTCAATAAATGCGCGCTGATACAAATGATGCACCGACATATTGGCGTAATAAGTCGCTTGTAAATAATTGTCTGGATTGATGATGTACTTTGCGTTTAGGCTATCGCCTTTTTGTTGAAGGATACCTGCGCGGAGGAGTAAATTGAGGGCAGACTGGACACTCTCTCCAATGGCTTGACCTCTATCGACGAGGGCATCGCCTTTTTGATTTTCGATGAGGAGCATCAAGGCAGAAATATCGCTTTCTATTGACCGCTTGGATAGTGAAAACTTACTTAAAAGAGAAATACAAATCAAGGAAGCCGTTGTCACTGGGGTTATCTTGTTAATACTATGTGCTAATTCTAAGGCAAAATGAGAAATGCCACCTTCTTCTGTTTTTGAAGTTTTAGAATTATAAATATTAATAGCAACGTTTTTATCTTTAGAGTCTACGGGGTCTCCAAATCTGATAGAGATACGCCCGAATTTCTCACCCATTTTCTGAATATAATTCATAAACCAAGCAAGACTTTCTTTCGTTTTCATCTTGCCACGTCCTTCCTGCGTCATTTCTTTCACATCTGGAATCAAATCATAAACAATCGACACAGGAACATATTTCACATCTGCGCGCGCTTCTACTTCTGCTTCTTTTATATATTTTAAAATACCCATTTTTGGCCAAACCAACTTACCCGTCCGTGACCTCGTACCCTCAATTGCCCACATAAAATCACCCTTATCTTTAATCAAAGTGGCAATAAAATGACGCAAAGAAGCTTTATAAATCAAATTGTCCTTAAAGGAACGACGAATAAAAATCACCCCATTATGCCGACCTAATTGCCCCAATCCCAAAAAATCCATATTAATCCCTGCAAAAATATGGGGCAAAGGCAAGCCATGACGCACCAAGACAATCCCCAAGACAAACATATCAATGTAAGTCTTGTGTGTCATGACAAAAGCAACGGGATGACGACGGACAGTTTTGGCAAGTTTACGCAGTTCGTCAGGATTAACGTCGATTGTCTTTTTATAGCCGCGTGAGAGGATATATTGCACGGCTTCCACACCTACGATTTTCGCCAAAGGGTGGTGAACGGTATATAATTCTCTGATGTACTCTTCTGCTTTTTGCTGGACAGATAGAATAGGTTCGTTGATTTCTGCTGCTATTTCTGCTAATTTCTTTTGGAACTTCTTGTCCTCGACAATCTTCTGCATGGTAGGGTCTAAATTAAAATTAAAATGACAGTTTAAATTGGTACTGTAAAGTAAGCTGTAATTGTGTTGATTAGGTTTATTGTGTTGATTAAGTTGTTGACAATCAACATAATAAACCAATTAACTAATCGATAAAAAATATTAAAAGCATCATAATTAACTTTGTTTACAGTGTATTTATAAGCGCAGGATAGTAGTTACTTCCATTTTAATTTTGATTTCTATTTTCATTATTTAATTATTCCCCAAGAATACAAAAAACAGGGTAATTTAAGAACAAATTAATACTTTTTCTATTCATTAGTGAGGCATCTTATTGTTTTATTCTATATTGTGGCGAAATTTTTGGTTAGGTTGTTAGATGTAACAAATATTTGGACATCGCGTCTTTATTGAAACACAAAGTAGGATTTTTTGTTAGAATAGAGGAGAATCGATTGATTTAAATAGAAAAAACAGATTATGGCTTCGAATGAAGAAGAAAATAAAGGCGTGAAAAGGCCATCCCTTTTTTGGTTGTTTACTGAAGCAGGACGGGCTTTAGTGGAGACAGGTATATCTTATCCTTATCGCAAATTTTATGCAAATGGGGACTGTGGAGATGGTCATCCTGTTTTAGTCTTGCCAGGTTTTTTAGCAAGTGATATGTCTACTTCTTATCTTCGAAAGTATTTGGATGATTTGGGTTATGTGTCTTATGGATGGAATTTGGGACGTAATTCAGGGCAAGAGGATGCTTTATATGAATTGGAAAAGATTTTGGCGGATATATATGAAAAGCATGGAAAAAAGGTGAGTATCATCGGATGGAGTTTGGGTGGTGTATATGCGCGTCAACTTTCGAAGATGCAGACAAATATGGTGCGTCAAGTGATTACTCTGGCATCGCCGTTTAGAGGAATTAGTGAGGCAAATAATGTCGCTTGGATTTATAATCTCATCACGGGTGGTAAGCGCGTGGCAGATGTTGACCCAGACTTATTGCTCGATTTACCAAAACCTACGCCTGTACCGACGACTTCCATTTATTCTAAGCAAGATGGCGTTGTACCGTGGGAATATTGTATGGAAATGGAGGAAGATTCTATTCATCAAAATATCGAAGTGCGTGGCAGCCATTTAGGTATGGCGAACAATCCGTCAGTTTTAAAAATTATCACCAATCGCTTAATGCATTCGCGTGAAAATTGGGAATATTTTTATCCAGATAATGTGATGGAAGATTTACTTTTGTATCCTTCGTTTCGTTGAAAGGATAGGTCTTCGGATAAGAAATAGGGGAAAAGCTACTTTGAGATTGATTTTCAAAGTAGCTTTTTTCGTTGGGGCTTATTTTACAAAAATCATTTACCTTTACGGGAAATGAGTCTAATGAAATTCTAATTAGGTCTGTGCAGACCTAATTGAAAAATGGGAAAGCAAATGGCAAAAAACAAGAAAATAGAAGTATTAGGTTTTAAAATAGCGGTCAAAGAAAACGATTTTGTCAGTCTAACCGACATTGCAAAGAGTCAATCGGATAAACCACCAAATGTTCTAATAGCTTCTTGGATTCAGAATCATAAGACACTTAAATTCTTAGAAGCTTGGGAGGAGTTACATAATCCAGATTTTAAACATCAGGATATCCTGATGTTTAGAGATTATGCAATGGATGTCAAAAATTACATTACTGCCAAAAAATACATCGAAGGAACAGGTGCAATTGGTATGACAGTCAAAGCAGGTAGATACGGCGGAACATTCGCTCACCGGGATATTGCAACTGCTTTCGCTTATTGGTTAGAACCCAAGTTTCAAGTCTATATGATTAAGGAATTTATTCGCTTAAAAGAAAGAGATTTAGTTGAAAATACGACAGATTGGGCTTTGGATAAAGTAAATGATTTAGCTCAACAGATTTTCATTTTGAGTAAAGATGTCAAAGGCTTGCGAGAAGGGAAACAGGAGGAAGAATGAAATATTAGATTCAGTTATCCTATCTCCAAATGGCTGTAAGTGCCTGACACTATTTATTCGGACATTTTGAGAGGATATTTTTTCGTTATTTTCCTCTTAAAAATAGTCGCGTGATGCAGACCATGCAACGATTTTTAAAAGAAAACTATCAAAAAAAACTCTCTCTCAAATTTATCCGAATAAATAATGTCAGGCACTTATTTAGAAATTCTTTTCCTGTTAAACGATTTGACGGAGAACGAATTTTTGAGTTTTAATTAGGTCGGAAATGACGTAATTAGAATTTAGGGTAAAAAACATAAGCACATTCCTTATTCCGTCCAAATGGACGGAATTAAAAATTCTAAAAAATGACCAATCCAAAGTCCTCTTGGTGGCAAGACCCCACCATTTTCAATATTGGACAAACACCACCACACGCCAATTTTATACCTTTCCCCAATCAAAAAAGCCAACAAAACGCAAAAACGCGCACGGATTCCCCATTTCTCCAATCTCTCAATGGAAAATGGAAGTTTAACTGGTCGCGCTGCCCCGCTGACCGCCCCAAGGATTTTTATAAAAATGATTATGATATTGAAAATTGGGACGAAATATCCGTTCCTGCCAATTGGGAAATCGAAGGTCACGGTATCCCCATTTATGTCAATGACCGTTATCCATTCGAGAAAAATCCTCCACATATTCCCCTTGACTACAATCCTGTTGGTTCTTACAAACGTAATTTTACATTAACCAAAGACTGGAAGGACAAAGAAGTCTTTTTAGTTTTTGAAGCTATAAAATCCGCTTCTTATTTTTGGCTAAATGGTCATTTTATTGGCTACAATCAAGATAGTAAAACGCCCGGCGAGTTTAATATTACAGAATATTTGCAAGCAGGTGAAAATCAACTGGCAGTTGAAGTGTATCGTTGGTCGGATGCTTCTTATTTGGAATGTCAAGATATGTGGCGTTTGAGTGGCATGGAAAGGGAGGTTTATTTGCGGGCTACGCCGAAGACTTATATTCGGGATTATTGGGCGAAGGCGGATTTGACGGAAGATTATAAGGATGGGATTTTGGAGGTGAATGTGGAGACGGTAGGGGAGGAGAGTGTTGATGTTGAATGGGAATTGTGTGAGGAAATGCCCCCTAACCCCCTAAAGGGGGAACTTGCTTCGGGATTAATAGGGGAGGTTATATTGGCAGATAGGATTTCTTCTTCTGATTTTTACAAAGGTGAAGAAGATAGAAATACAAAAAAAATAATTACCCCACAAAATATAAAGAGCAACGAAAGTCCCCCCTTTAGGGGGTTAGGGGGTCTATCCACGCAAAGTTACATCTTAAAAAATCCCAAAAAATGGACCGCCGAAACCCCACATCTTTACACTTTAAACTTGTATTTAAAAAATAAGGCAGGCAAAACTCTCCAATTCATCACTCAAAAAGTAGGATTTCGAAAAATAGAAATCAAAAATGCCCAATTTCACATCAACGGAAAAGCTGTTACTATAAAAGGTGTCAATCGGCACGAACACGATGAACATACTGCTCATATCATTACTGAAGAAAGCATGCTCAATGATATTCGATTGATGAAACAGGCGAATATCAATGCCGTGCGTTGCAGCCATTATCCGAATGATGCGCGCTGGTATGAGTTGTGCGACGAATATGGTTTGTATGTGATAGATGAAGCGAATATTGAGGCGCATGGCATGTACACTTCGGAAGAGAGTTTGGCGGATGACTCAGTGTGGGGAGCGGCGATTTTAGATAGGACGAAGCGAATGTTTGAGCGCACTAAAAATCATGCTTGTATTGTCACTTGGTCATTGGGAAATGAGGCGGAAAATGGCTGTAATTTTTACAAAACTTATGAATGGTTAAAGGAACGTGACCCCTCGCGACCTGTGCAATATGAGCAGGCATTTGAGGAAGAGAATACTGATATAGTTTGTCCGATGTATCCGCCGATTACGCATTTAGAGGCTTATGCGGAGAAAAATCCTGCGCGACCTTTGATAATGTGTGAATTTGCACATGCGATGAATAATTCGGTGGGGAGTTTGGCGGATTATTGGGAGGTGATTGAAAAATATGACTGTTTGCAAGGTGGATTTGTGTGGGATTGGGTGGACCAAGGTCTGGCGGCGGTATCTGAGAAAGGGGAGAAGTATTGGAAATTTGGCGGTGATTATGGTGATGCAGAGGTGCCGAGTGATGATAATTTTTGTATAAATGGATTACTTTTTCCAGATAGAACGCCGCATCCGAGCTATTTTGAAGTACAACGGGTTTTTCAGAATGTGCGCTTTAAGATGTTAGATTTAGAGAAGGGATTGGTGGAGATAAAGAATGATTTTGTGTTTAGGGATTTATCGAATTTTGTGTTTGAATGGGAAATTTGGTGTGAGGAAGGCATTTTGAAAAAGAGGGTGTTTTTTATTGATTTACAAGGACGAGAAACGGGGATACAAAAGATGAGTTGGGGGGCGTTAAGAAATGTCAAATCTGAATGCTATTTGAACATCTCAGTAAAAACTATAAAAGAAGAAACTTTCATTCCCGCAGGATTTGAGGTGGCAAAAGCGCAATTTTTAATAAAGGAAAAAAGCGAAAAAACGATTTATCAAACAGATAAAAATGTACATAAAAACTTAGAGAATGAAGATTCTGTCAGTTTCATAAGCAGCGGATGTGAAGTAACTTTTGATAAAAAAACGGGTCTACTTTCTTCTTTTCAAAAACAAGGTAAAGAATATTTAGTAGCCCCAATATTACCTAATTTTTGGCGCGCGCCGAATGACAATGATTTTGGTAATGAAATGCCTAAGCGTTGTTCTATCTGGCGCGATGTACATCGAAATATGGTATTAAAAGTCTTTCATTTTAGAGAAAATAAAAACCAAATCCATACACTTTTTCATTTGCCAGAAGTAGAAAGTTCTTTGACTATAAATTATCGTTTTGTACAAAAATATGGTCTGCGGATAGATGTGCGTTTCATTCCTTGGCATAAACAATCTTTTGAGTTGCCAGAATTGCCGCGCATTGGTTTATATTTTAGAATTCCCAAGAGTATGAATCTTATTGAATATTTCGGAAATGGACCTCTCGAGAATTATCCCGACCGAAAAGCTGCTGCGCAAATGGGAATTTACAAAAGCACCGCCCAAGACCAATACGAACCTTATATTTCACCACAAGAAAATGGCGGAAAGACAGATTTACAATGGCTAAGATTGAAAAATGAAACAGAAGATAGTTTAACAATCAAAGGTCTAAAACCATTCTTCATGACAGTTTTACCTTATAGTCCAGAAGCCTTGACGCGGGAAAAAAGAGGAAGTTTGCACACGATTGATATACAGGAAGAGGATATGATTTCGGTTTGTGTGGATTATTTGCACATGGGGATTGGTGGCGAAAATTCTTGGGGTGCATTTCCTTTGGATAAATATCGGATAAAAGCAAAGGAGTATAAGTTTAGCTTTGTGATTTCGTAAATAGCTTTCACCGCAAAGGCGCAGAGAAAAAACTCCCCGCCTCTCCGTCTTCGCGGTGAAAAATCCTATTACCTCAATTTCGCCTTAGCCATCCCTGCCAACATCTCCGCCATTTTCCCAAACTTAGCCATACGCTCATCCTTAGTCGCTCCATCAGAATAACGCTTATACAATTGCTGCAAAATAATCGCCGTTTTCCAGATAGCGAACGACTCATACCACCACATTTGGTCGGTATTAAAGCCCGTCATTTCCGAATATTGTGCAATCATATCCTTCTTATCTGGATAAGTACCTTTAGGCAACATCCGGAACATATCAGGCACATTTTTCTCAGGAAAATAAGCCAATAAGCCACCAAAGTCAATCAAAGCGTCACCCGTCGTACACATATCCCAATCAAAAATAGCGGTGACTTTATCAGGATTGTCAGGTTGAAATTGACAATTATCAAATTTTAAATCATTGTGAATCAATGACACTGCCTGAGGCGTGGGAATGGCAGATTTTAAAGCATCATAGATGTAATCCATCGCTGGTACTTCCCCAGTTTTAGAGAGACTCCAACGCTTGTTCCATCCACTCACCTGTCTTTTTGCAAAACCATCGGGCTTACCCAATGCTTCCAAATCCGCTGCCGCTACATCAACTGAGTGCAAATCCGCCGCAGTTCTCAAAAGAGCATCTGTCAAACGCTTGTGAATATTTTCTTCTTTTGCAAAAGACTCTGGCAATTTGCTACGTAAGACAACACCTTTACATCGCTGCATCAAGACAAAACGCGCACCGACAATCGACTCGTCTTCACACAAATGATAAGCTCGAGGTGCTTCTGGCAGATATTTATATAGTTTTGACAAAACACGATATTCACGTTTCATATCGTGAGCACCAGGCGCAATTTTACCAAAAGGCGGACGACGCAAAACAAACTCTTTCTCTCCAAATTGAATCAAATAAGTCAAATTAGCATGACCACCATGAAACTGCTGAACAGACATTTTTCCGTCCAAATCAGTCAATTGCTCATTTAGATAGCTTTCTAATTTATCCCAATTCAGTTCTTCTCCTTTTCTGACTGCTTTAGTATCTGTCATCTTGTATTTTATTTGGCGCAAAATAGTGAAGTCCAAAGGTAATCACAGAATTGGATAAACTTTCTTCTTATCTTGCAGTTTTTCAAAATCAATCTACTAATTTGAATTTTCCAAAGAATATTTTTCCATTATTTCAGGATTTAAAAAGTTATGATAAATCTATCTTTTCGGCTGATTTAATTGCAGGTCTGACCGTTGGAGTGATGTTGATACCACAGGCGATGGCTTATGCGGTTTTGGCAGGGCTGCCACCTATTTATGGACTTTACGGTGGCTTGATTCCTCTTTTTTTATATGCTTTTTTTGGAACTTCTCGCCAGTTGGCGATTGGGCCAGTGGCGGTTTCATCGATTGTGTTGGCGGAGGGAATAAGTCGCATGGGCGTTGAGCCTTTTTCTAATGAATTTATCGCCTATGCCATTGCGGCGGGTTTGTTTATTGGCTTGATGCAGATGATATTTGGTTTGTTGAAAATGGGATTTTTGGTCAACTTTTTATCGCAGCCAGTCATTGCAGGCTTTACGACTGCGGCGGGATTTATTATTTTGGCTTCGCAATTGAGTGATTTGTTGGGTTTTAGTATTCCGCGTGAGTTTAATTCATTCGGAAAAGTAGGTTATGGAATACAACATATTGGAGAAGCTAATTGGATTTCCATTGTGTTGTGTGTGGGGGCAATGTTGATTATGTTGGCTTTAAAGAAAGTGAATAAAGCGATTCCGGGTGCTTTAGTTGTGGTGATTTTGGGGACAGTTTTATGTTACTTTTTGGATTTACCCGCTTACGGTTTGGATATTGTCGGACCTATTCCCGAAGGATTACCCTTTGTGCAGATGCCTGATATTAGTGTAGAAACTTTCAGAGCTATATTTCCGACGGTTTTAACGGTGACGATTATTGGTATTATTGAAAGTATTGGTATTGCAAAATCTATTGAAACAAAACGTGAGGACTATACAATTAAGCCCAATCAAGAGTTAATCGCTATCGGTATTTCTAAGATAGGTGGCGCATTTTTTCAGGCGATGCCAACCTCTGGCAGTTTTACCCGTTCGGCGATAAATAACGAAGCAGGGGCACGGACTACGGTAGCCTCTTTAGTTACTTTTGTGGTTATTTTACTGACTCTGATATTTTTGACACCTATATTTTATTACTTGCCCAAAGCTATTTTGGCGGCGATTATTCTTTTAGCGGTTCGTAGTTTGATTGAATATGAAAAAGCAATTTATTTGTGGAAACAACACCGACGTGAGTTTTTATTAATGATGGCTACTTTTTTTACGACATTGGTCTTAGGTGTAGAAGAAGGCGTTATAGCAGGGGTTATTTTGTCGATAGTGAATGTTTTACATCGTAGTTCTGCTCCACATATTGCGGTTTTAGGAATAGTTCCTGGCAAAACCTATTATCGAAATATTGACCGTTTTGAAACGGCCAAACAAGAAAATAACGCTATAATTATTCGTTTTGATAATCAGCTCTTTTTCATCAACGCTTCTTTTTTTAAGGATAGAGTAAAGAATCTAGTTAATCAGGAAGAAAGATCTTTGAAAGCACTTATTCTAGATGCAAAAAGTATTCATCATATGGATAGTACTGGAATGTCTGCTTTGAGAGATATACATCGTTTTTTGGATAAAAAGGATATTACACTTTTTGTTTGTGGTGCACTTGGACCTGTGCGTGATATTTTAAAGAAGGAAGGATTTATAGCGGAATTAGGAGAGAATCATTGGTTTTTATCTTTGCATGAAGGAATAGAGTATTTTAAGAGCAGGTGATTAATAGACTTTATGAATGAGCTTTGGAAGCAAGGTTTTTTTAGCCTGTCCTTTAATAAAATGGGAATATCTTCCTTTAAAAATCGTTATAGCCCAGACTATTAGATTTTATTAATGAGATGAATTTTGACACTTAATTCTTGGCTAAAATGGACGACTACTACTGTTCCTGCACGCCGTTTATTATAACCTTCCGCATATTCATATTTTTCTAAAAAAATATCATCCATACCATTAAAAACTATTCTTCCAAACTTACCACGAAGAATATTATTGGAAAGTGTAACTTTAATACTTGGATGTAAATGAAATCTCGCTTTTGCATCTTCTTGTTTCTTTGATAATTTATCAGTAATGATAATAGTATCTTTTTCACAAGAAAAATTACGTTCATGCATTATGTCAGGTCTGTTATAAGAAGAACAAAATGCAGTTATATTTTGGCTATTTTCAGAAATAATACCAGACTTAACTCGTTTGCCGACCCGAAAACCTCCCCACACGTCAGATTGATTTTCGTCTGCAAATTGAACATTGTTGTGAGCCTTTGTAGAGCGTTCCTTATTTCTTAATTCATTTTTTTCATAAGTTGAAATACCTGTATCTACAATTAAAGGGATACCACCTTGATGTAATATAAAATGCAAGGAGTCTGCATGCGCGTGTCCAGGAATATAACTTGGTTGAATACCCCCGACATCTACCACCAACTCGTAATTTTTAGTTTTGAAAATACGATAAGCAGATTCTTTAAGCTCTATTTCTTTTTCCTCTACATTTAGGCTTTTAGCATAGTTCAGTAAAAGTTTAGAACTCGGAGCGATACCAAATGTACTATCATTAAAATGAGGCATCTCTCCATTTTTTAATGTCATTTTATTTAACCACGCACACATCTTAACTGCCTTTTCTCGAAAATTAGGCATTTCTTTTCCTATAAAAATATGTGGATTATTGTCTACTAAATTCAGACAATCTAATACTCGATATAACATTAATTTATGATACATTGGAGTGACTTCAAAATGCGCACCATCATTTAATATTTGCTCTTCCAATTGAGGTAGTAATATCTTGTTTGCTTGATTGAGCAATTTATCGTCTGAAAAGTAAAAGGCAGCATAAAAAAAGGCAAATCCATTTTCTAAAAGATGATTGCCAAGGAGATGATATTCTATTTTCTTGGATAATAATTCTACTTGCGCATATAAAAATGCATTGATTTCAGGGTCATCAATTTGATGCTTGACCAAAAATTTAATCCAGAAAATAGTTCTTAATGAAATAGGGAAGGGCTCCATTCCATCTTTAAGGAGTGTTGCAGATTTAATATAATTTCTAATTAATATAAGTCCAGTAGAAGGGGCTAAATCTTTTTGATTTAAAAATTCGAAGTAATTAAGATTGTACGTCCATAATTTTCCGTATTTATTGAAGTTCCAGTCTATTTTTTCAGAAAAAGTATGAGAAATATTTAAAAAGCGAAAAGTATTTTTTGAATAAAATGAGTGAACAATAGGAATAGAGGGAGACAACTGAATGGATAATTCATTGTGTTTACTATTTCTAATATTTAAACCTGGCTCTAGTCCCAATTTGCGTCTTAACAAATAGTATAACTGATAACGAATCTGAATAAACTTTAGATGCTGAACAGTATGGAAATATTTGAATATTTTGTTCAAATTATTGAATTGCTTTACTAAATAACGTGTGCTACTTAAATAAACTTGTTTGTAAATAAAAAACTCCCAAAGTAACGACGAAATAATAAGTCCGTCAAGTTGGACAGTGTATAATTTTTCTCAGT
>CAZQTE010000048.1:16827-20721 GCA_964595615.1 uncultured Saprospiraceae bacterium | reverse complement strand
ATTCGGTTATTTCAATGAAATTCTTGGAAAATCTGTTTTCGGAGTGGACTCAACGATGAAATAATAAGTCCGTCATTTGGAAAGTGTATAATTTTTATCAGTTTTGGCTTCAAAGCGCGATAATTGTTAATACTTTGAGCGATTTGAAGTGAAAAATGAGGAAAATTTGACCTGTCCAGATGGCGGACTTATTGTTTTGTCGTTACTTAGGAACTAAAGTTACTGGTACTTTAAAAATATTGCCCTGTCCCAATCACAAAACCACGCTCATTCCTATCAAAAACATCGACTCCATAGTCTACTCGTAAAATAGCATTATAAGCATTTTTGTAAATCAAACGTAGACCCGCTCCTACAAAAAAACGTGCTTGATCCATGTCTATCAATTCTCCTATTTTGCCACCAGGCGACCTCCAACCTCCGATGTCTGTAAAACCTACGAGCTGCACCGCAATTTTGCCTTCTTTATCGAAATATTCAACCTCATATTCATCCCAACCTTTAGCAATTTGTTCGTCGGTACGTCTTGTCTTTTTTATGCCCTTAGTAATGTCAAAAATAGTTTGACGATATTCTGCATTAATTGTTAAAACAGCGGTTCCCCTGTCTCGTCTATTACCTACACCACGTATGTTTATTTGACTATCTACTACAAAAGGTGCGAAAGGTGTGGAGATATTAGTAGATATACCAAAACGTGCTCGGAAGGCTACATTTCCAAGTTTGTTGACACGTTTATAGTAGCGAAAATCATTCTTAAAAACATGAAACCAAACACCGTCAGTAAGATTTTGTACATTTTCTATATGAGTAGAGTTATTCCAACCTGAGAGATAGAAAAAATGATAGTTAATCATACTCTTGATGTGCGTTGTTTTCAAGAGCATTTTAGGGAGAGTTAATTTGTCTGGTCCCGGAGGATTAGAGATGCTTTGTTCTGCTAATTTTTCATAATCTTCGACAAAATAATTAGCACCAAACTCTAAAGTGTGGTCATTTTTTATTTCATAAATGACAGATAAACCTGTACTCGTAAAGTTATAATTGTAAATAACTGCCCCTTCATCAAAGTAAGCAGGTTCAACCGTTGCCCAACGCAAAAAACTGGCGGAACTACCCCATTTACTACGCCCCCAATAAGGTACACGATAGTAAAGAGCTGCATTGTGTCGTCTTTGATTGTTTAAATAATAAGCCGTGAACTGATTACCTCGTCCTAAAAAATTTACATCTGTAAAACCTAACTGTCCCCACAAATTACCTTTGATACCTCCAAAATTAACAATAGGAAAGAGAGTCAGAGCTTCCTGAATTTTAAAATCTACATGAACTCCTGCCGCTGTTGTATCTAGCTGCGTAGAAGCGTTAGCGATAGAGTAGAGATTTTTTAAAACTTGGACATCACGAGCTATGATATCTGGATTAACCAAAGAGTCTTTTTTCGTTTCTAAAAAACGATAGAGATAAGAAGATTTTGTCTTTTTTAATCCTGAAAAAGTAACTTCCGAAACCGTTAAATTCTTAGTTTGTGCAGTCAGCAAAACAGGAATAGTCAGTAATAAAAAGCAGAATATTATTTTGAAATAAGAAAGAATGATGTTCATTAACGAAACGTAATTTGTATAAAACTGTAAATTTGCTGCAAAGATAGCTTCTAATGATGCCTTTGCAAAGTTCTACATACATTTTAATGTGGCACGAACACGACAGTTGGCTAATACAAAAAGTCCTTAATGTTCCGTAAGGGAAAATTAAGGACTTTTGGACTTGCTATGGTATTGATCACTTCAGTAAATTGAAAGGTGTAAAATGAAGAATTACCTGAACAGTTTACAAAAAAAGTGCCTCTAGAGACTTAATTTTTAATTCGAATATCTAAAGCCAATATTAAAAGTCGAAGCCTCTCCGCCATTTCTATTCAAATTTTGACCATTGAAATCTGTTAATAACAACTCAATTTCAAAGTTCGGTGTAAACTGATATTTTGCACCCAAACCAAATTGGTAGAAGTAATTATCGCTCTCTTGATTGTAATAAGGAGAAAAACTACTTAATGCGTACAAAGTTGTTTTTTGATTTGGGAAATAACTAAAAATCACAGAGGCTGGCGTTGAAACACGATTGATATAAGTCTCGCCGCCTTCTTCACTTATTCCTATATCTTCTATCCAAAGGTCAAGTTCAGTGAATAAAGAAAAACTACTGCCAATAGAGAAATCATTAAAGAATTGAGTGACAAAACTACCGCCATTCCAATCAATATAAGGCTCTCTATCTTCTTCTGGACCTTCAAAAACTCCCTCTAAATCATTGCCCAGAGGAAACCAATAAGCAGACTGAAAAGAGAAATTTTCTAAAGCAGGGAAAGGCGCAACCCGGATTTTAGGACCAAAGTTGGTGAAGCCTGCACGGCTCGAGATGTCCGCGTTATTTCCTAAAACACCGAAAGGCGAAGAAGGTAAATTAGAGGTAGCCACACGACGGTAACGAAAGTCAAAACCCGCATTAAAACGATTGGTAAAACCATATAAAAAGCTCCCATTCATTGAGAAAAAGTCATCTCGTCTGGTCAACTCATCAGGAGTACCTGTGCGTTGTGTATACAAATTGTTGAAAAGTTTAGCCTCAACTTTTCCTTTCGGAATAGCCGAAGAAACGACATAACGCGCTGCATTTGCGGCAGCATTTTCATCAAAAGACCTACCAGAGTTTGCCGTCCCTCCTTTACTATCATTCAAAGTCCAATCATAAGAATAAAAACCAATTTTAACTTTTGCAGGAATTTTATTCTCGCGGTAGCCATTGATATATTCTACCGCCGTCTTCTTGTTTCCACCAAAATCACCAGGGTACCATTCAAAAATCTGTGACAATTTTACCTCGTCACCATTAACTTGGATAAAAGTATCGTCGTTCAAGGCTTTACGCGCTTGTGTCTCTAATTGCGCGTCCAATTTCTTAGGAACATAAGCAAAGTTAGTAATCGGAGGACAGCCTAATGCCCCACAAACCAATACAAAGTGGAAACGTGGGTCTTTGTACACCTTCAAAAGCTTGTCTTTTTCTAAGTCATTTAAAGTTGTCTGCTCGCCCGACACCGTATGTTTTTTAGAGTCAAAAAAGCCTCCAATATCCTGTACAGAAGCCAAAGGATAAGCCTTAACCGCCGCATTAATCACCAAAAGATTGTAAGCATTGATGTAAAATGCCTCTTTATTGATAGCATCTACATTTGTCAAATCGACCTCTGCGATGGTTTTAATTAAAGCATTTAAAGATGCGTCATTTTTAACAGCTGTATAGTTCACGCCATTATTGCTGACATGAGTTTTTAAGAAAGCGTCTGTGTTTTTGAAAAAAGTATCGACGACTTTTTGCTGCGCTTGTAAGTTGAATGCTACTGCGATAATAAGTAGCGTTGAAAAAATTGATTTCATTGTTTTTATGTTGATTCCTTTGTTTAAAAGAATGTTTACGTTTTGAATTACAAATATGCAGGAATAAGGTCTGAGAAACATGTAAAGTTGAATTGTTTTGTGACTTTGAAAGGAGAATGTCTGTGTTGGGACGTAAGTTGAGAAGATGATATTATTGAGGCAACCATTGGTGGGGTGGAGTCGTAGCTAAGCATCCTGATATGCCATATTTTCAAAATATGGCATATCTTGCTTGGAGAGAGTAACATTATTCTGAATTTACTATTGACTTTCAGATAGCTATAAATTGAGATTTTTAGTAACTGTTAAAGTTGAAACTATTTTTGCAAAAACAAATAAAATAATTTGGAGATATGAAATAGTATTGTTTACCTTTGGTTCAGACGTAAAGGTGTCACTGTATAAATCCGATAAACTCTTTTTCTTTCTTTCTTTCTTTCTTTCTTTCTTTCTTTCT
>CAZQTE010000048.1:8206-16727 GCA_964595615.1 uncultured Saprospiraceae bacterium | reverse complement strand
TTAGGAGAGAATATGGTGTTTTTTATTCAAGTAAAAGACCAAATCGTCTATGAAAACAAATCTTTCTTAGACATCATGAAAGAGGAGATGAACAATTTAGGGAGCGCAAGTCTGCGTACCGATTATTTTGCAGACTTAATAGCCTTGTATCCTAATTTGGGTTTTTCTATCTACACAGGTTCAGATGATATTTCTATTGCTGATTTTGAATACAATGCCTCAGTAAAGGTTATTCCAGAGACTGTTGAATTTAGAAAAGCAGAAGAGAAATTTGAAACTGGTTATGACGAAAACTTGAACGAAAAGCTATTCTCTAACAATGAAGCTCCTAATGAACCAGCGATCATTGTGGAGAATAGCTCGCAGTGGGTGATGTTGCGTATGGATGAGGAGTTGACGCAAATTGGCGGTGTTACTTTAGTCGTTGAGTTATGTGATGACATCATAGCTGGCATTTACTCTACTTGGTTAGATCTTTTAGGAACAGATGAGTTTATTGTAGTTGACGGGGATGTTGTTGATAATCCTATTTACGAGGTACTGATCATGGATTTCATTACTTACAATCAATTGTGGTTAGAGTATTGTTGTACCACCTGTGAAGACGACAGTGGAGGAGATGACGGAGATGATCCAGACCCAGACCCTCCTGTCGAAGAGTGTGACCGCGATGATAGAAGTAACGATGAGCATATAATTCGTGTTAGGGTTGAACATTCGCAACTTAAACAATTTTGCAAATGGGGTAGAAATAAATGTAATATAGAAGTACGGCAATTGATGGCTGTTGAACCTGATAACCTCACTTTATCATCCTTTCCTCTCAAATTTATTAACGAAAAGAGAAACAAGATGAAGAACGACCAAATAGTAGAAGTTGGCTTAGATATGTTTCCATTTTTATTTTTAGAAGCAGAACATGGAAAGGTTTATTCAATGAATTTTGTAGGAAAACATCATAATCCAGATGGTCAGCAAACACTAAGTTTGAGTCTTACTCCAACAATTAAATTTAAGACTTCAGCTGGTGCTCTCAGTAGTGAGACCTCAGTTAGCGGTGTTGGTGCTTCTTTCACTGCAACTTTTGCAAATAATGATATTAATTTGGGCGGTGATATTGTTGAATATTGTGATGATGCTAATGGGGAAGGTAGTTTTTACACGACAGGTTCAATAGAATTTAGAATTAAAGAAGCAGAATAAATAACAAGAGTAGGAGGTGTTTAAAATGCCTCCTACTTCACATAAATCTTTGATTATGAGATTAATAATACTAATATTTCTACTTTCAATTACCCAACACCAATGCACAGGACAAGAAGAAACCAAACATACCTACCAATTTGGCTACGGCAAACAATTCTTAGAGTTTAAGGCACCGTCACATCATTTTCTCATCAGCTATCAAAGAAATTATAAATCAAGATTTTTTTGGTCAATTAGGTCTGAATTTGCGGCAGAAGAAGAGTTTCTTAGGCGTTATGATGATGACGGTATATACCTTTTCCAGTACGGTGAAGGGACATTTGCTTATGAAGATTTAATTGAGACGGATGACATAGACTCAGGTTTAATCCCGTTGGAAACTTTAGATGAATTTGTCTTGAAGTTTAAGATGTTTCCCAATGTAGGCTATGATTTTTTCGATAAAAACAGGACTATTGGGTTGAATGTAGCAGGTGGTTTTGGGATGATATATGAGAAGTTCAAAGGTCCTTATAGTGCTTCTCAGCTTTTTTTAATTATTGAAGAAGAGGGCTATGAGTTAGAAGAACCGTTTATGAACATAGAAGGCTATAAATCGGGTTTTGAAGCCTTTGTCCATTTTGGCTTTCAACTATATTTCAATCTGAAAAATAATTATCAAATTGGCTTTGACGCAACGCTCGAATTATATCAGGGTTTAGGTGGCTTTCCGATTACACATAATTTTTATTTGGCTAAAAAATTCTAAAACTTATGAAGAAGTATCTATTTTTATTCCTGTTATTTTTTTGTTTTCAAAGTATAAACGCGCAAGTTAAATTACGCCCTGAGTTATCTATCGCCTATCTACAACATAGCAAACTGGCAGGTCTCGGTATCACGAATGGATTACATTTCCCACTAAATGAGAAAAGTAAACTCGTGGCAAGCTTTACTTTTGCTTATGGACATGGCAATCGAAATTTTGACCCTGACAAAGAAGGCTTATATAACATTGAGTATGCAGACTATTCTCCTCGATTTCAGGCTTTACAAGGGATACCTTTCTTATGGGATTATCCATACGAAACAGAAGTTAAAACCTCAACGACATTTCAATATTCTCTTAATCTTAGTTATGTGAAAAAGGTGAAAGATTGGGAGTTTGGTGGTGGTTTGTATTTTACTTTTTTGAATAAATCGTATCTCGCGGCGCTTATTCCTGATTTCGATATTTCTTTTGGAAATGTACCTTTTTCGATTGATTATTTAGTGCCTTTTCACATTCGTTATTACGATGCTGGACCATTTTTGACTGCTACACGCCGTATTAATGGTAAAAAAGCGAAACTGCCTGTTTATGCTACTTCGGCTATTTATTTGGCTTTGAAGAACAATCATTCTTATTATTTGGGATTGGCGATTGATTTGTAAGTTATACTAAAGCAAACTCCGTCATTTCCCGCTTGTAAGGTGCGTGAAAGGCTAAAATAATCTCATTTTTTGGAATGCCTTTTTTATCAAAGACTCTGCAAGTTCTAAATCTGTACCGTCATGATGCAGATAAACTGTACCGTTGGGCTTAACTTGAATGTGGAAAAAGCAGCCATAGTCACGCCAAGTTTTGTCCCAACCGTCAGTATAGATAAGAAATTGACCGCTTTCTTTATCGACAATTTTCATAACTTTAAAGTAAGAGTCTTTAGGAAAAAGAGCAGCAGTTTCTTCCAACAAGGCGAGGACTATTTGTTTATTTTTTTCTAGTTTTTCCATGCTACTATTTCTTCTTTTTCGGTGTCAAAAGTGATAATCTTGACACTATAAATTTGCGTAATTTTTTGAAAAAATGGGTCTTCCATAAAGTCTCGATAAAAGTCGTCTGGCATCGCCAAATAAAGCACTCTATCCGCTTCTTTCTCTTCTATCGCCAATTTGTAAATACTAAACTGTCCCAATGCTTTTTCAAATTCTGTTAACTCTGAAGTACCCGCAAAACTTTTTTCCTCTACCGCTATTTTCTTGTTTTCTTTGGTCACCGCAATCAATTTATCCGCCGCCAAATCCACAAATCCTTTCCTACTTTTACAAAATACGGGTCACTCGTTATTTTCCACCCGTCTTTTACAAGGGCATTTATCAAAGCTTGATGAATAAAATAACTGAATTTTGTTGGGTAAATACAAGATTTGAAACGAAGCTGCTAAAGCTAAACCACAAATTTTATTCGTAATAAATTGCACTAAATAAATTTCTGCGACAAACTGTTGCAGATTTGAAAAACCTAATTAAAACGTAGCCGCCACCTGCGCCCTTCCCACATGCGCCACCGGCGCAGCCCCAGTCTTCCGCCCTTCATAACTCAAATTCATCCGCAAAGACTTTGACAATTGCCGATCAAAAGAAATATTCCAAAGGTAATTCTCCCCAGGTTGCAGACCTTGCAGCAGCGCGAAACCAACAGGACTATTCGGCAAGCCCGTGTAGTCAATCACTACGCGTGAAATCTTGGTGCTAATCGTTGATTTTGTCGCTTTTTTATAAATCATTTTTAGATTGAGGTCGCGGACGAGGGCGGTTTCCATGGGGCTTTCGGGGAGGATATTTTGGTTGTCTTGATACTTGAAAGCCGCGGTCATATTGAAGGTTTTGTTGGGCTGCCAAGTCAATTGAGGTTCGATGCCGACGTAGTCGATATTATAGTCTTTATCGTTGAACAGTTCGCTATCTTGTTGACGAAAACCCTTTGTTCCTTTGGTTTTTAGACCGATAGTTTTGGTGATATTCCAGCGGAGAGTCAAGGCGTTTTCGCGATTGGCATTACTCTCAAATCCTGTGGTGAGGACACGTTTGCGGCGGCGGTCGGTGCGAGTAAATTGTCCGCCAAATTTTTGATTGCTGCGATTGAAAAAGATACTATTGTTGATAGAGGCTGTCGTAGCAACCAAGGAGGTGTCTGCTATCGCCAATTCAAAAGGATTGTAAGGCGAAACGTCATCAGTCACGCGGACTTTACGCAGGATTTGTAAATTACTCTTAGTAGAAAAACGACTGAGTGCACCGCGAATGCCTTTCTTTTTTGCCCATAGAGAACGGGGATTTAAGGTCAAGTTTTGATTAAAATTCACGGTATTCACTCGAATAAATTCATCGGTATAAATGACCACCCGCTGCACATTCGCGCTGTCTGGAAAGACGAAATTTTCGATTTCATTCACTTGTACGACACCGTCTGTATTGTAATCGCGCCATTGGAAATTTCCTTCTCCTGGATTGACTTGGATGTATTGAAAATCAATTTTTTGTTCTTGTCCGCTGCCGATTTCGTAGCCTGTGTTGGACTGTATCGCGCCGCGCCATAGTCCTACATTGTAGTCTGCGCGACCGAGATAAGTTTCGGCGGATTTTTGGGTAGTTAGAGTGCTGTCATTGACTGCTAATTCACGGTAAGTAAAGTTATATGTGAGGTTGGCAGTTCGGGCTTGTCGCCAATTTCCACTGACGGTCACTTCCTGTGCTTCGGTACTTTGTTGAAAGTCATTTTGAACAGGCGCAAAGTCTTTACGCGTTGCATATCCTGCGACGATATTGAATTTATCTGACTTCGGACTTTCTATAAAAAAGCGTTGTCGTCTATAGGCAAAACTCAATAGATTTAAGCTGTCTGCCACTGCGCCAAACTCATCAATCGGACGACGTTCATTGCGTTCATTTTCAAAGTAATAGCCTGTTTTCCAGTTGTTTAGCTTTTTAAAGGTGCGTGAAATTGTACCACGCGGACGCAGGAAACTTGTATTTTCGACCGTGCCTTCAGTCTGCAATAGACTGGCGTCAATATCTGCGTACCAACCATTTTTATTGAGTTTTAAATCTGTAGAATGCTTTGTACCTGTATAATTTCCGTCGCGTAAAAATCCTGAGAAACGATAGCCTAATTCTCCCAGTTGTTTGCGTTGTAAAGTGAGTCCTGCGATACCAATTTGCTCATTTGCCTTTTCTAAATTATCTGTTGGTAAATTCCAATCGCGCTGAAACTCGGCAGCACGATAAGGATTAAGCGGTAGGAAGTTTTTTTGCTTAAATTCGTAGTTAATATTCGTTAAAAGTTTCCAACCTGAGGTGTCCGATTTTAGATTGATTTCCTGCTGCCAACCAGCGAAAGCGGCGATACCTTGATTATCATCTCCGCCGAGGTCCGAAAAACGATTGGGGTCGTCATTACTCAGCGCGACTTCGGTGATTATTTTTCCTCTTTTAGAAATTTGATATTCCATACCTGCGGTAAAAAGCTGTCGTTGCTCAGGTGGCACAAGGCGACGGGCAGAACGGTAATTTCCTTGCGGTTCACAAGTCATAGGGTCACGGGCGATATAGGTATAGACATCGCCATTCGCAGCACAAGTATCACAGCGCAAATAATCGCCTTCACCAAATGGAACTTCGACAAAAACGGCGGTAAAAAGTGCCGTTTCAGGTTTGATGGAATAGACCAAAACGGAGTCTATCCCACATGCCGTTATTGAGTCTTTGTACTCATACAAAACCCGAAATTCATCAAATGCACCTGCTAAACTATCCACCGCTGGCTCTAAAAAAATGTTGTCACGCACATCACCTGCATTGCGGAGAGCATTGAATTCTCGTTCGTTGAGGTCAGCTGCGGAAGACTGAGATTTGCTGTCTTGTTCGGTGTAGGCGTTCAGATAAGTCCGCATTTTTCCTTTCTTAAATTCGGTATTGAAAACGCCAATCGAACGCAAATAATTTTGGTCAGAATAATCAAATTCTGCAATAATCCGAATGTCTTTGGTCACCAATCTTTTCTGCGTGAAAGTCACGACTCCTTGATTATAATCCACCACATAATCATTCTCCAAACCACGCGTCAATAATTGCCCGTCCCAATAAATTTTCTCCGTTCCCGAGAGAATAATGATGAAGCGTTCGCCCGCTGCACCGCGCAATTTATAAGGTCCTTGATTGCCCTCTTGGACAGTAATAGTATTGCGCGCAAACTTTCCGCGTGCTACGGCGACACTTGCTTTACTATCTAGAGTAGCCTGATTTTCAAAGACTTGTAACTGATTTGAAAAGGTCGCGCCTTGCAGTTTTTTTAAGTAATTCATAAAATAACTGTTCGGGCGCGTCAATTCATAATCACCTGCTATCAAGGTATTATTCCCTTTTTTTAATTGGATGAATATTCTATCAAATTCGCTGAGTTGCTGTGTGTTTCCTTCGGGTTGTAAAGGGATATTTTCGTCGGTGATAGCGGCTAAGACTTCGATGCCGTCGCCGATTTCGCCCGCCATTTGTAGATTGAAATTGGAGTTTAAAACTAAGTTTTGCGTATTTCCAAAGCTGATGCCGCGCGAGAAATTTCCCTGATAATCTAAACCTTTAAAATCAACTACAGCTGCTTTTTCTTCTTCATAAATGTCGTAATCGAATCCAATGATGATGCCGTCTGTGTTGAAAACGACTTGGGTGGAATCGAAGCGACTTAGGGGGGTACTAAGGTTTTTTTCTGCTACTCTGTATGTGACGGTTGACGGTTGACGGTTGACGGTTGACGGTGCGTGATTTGGGGATAGACGGATGCTGTCGTTTTTTAGTTGGTATTCTGTTTTTGGGATTTCTTTGCCTGTTTTGTCGGTTAGTTTTAGGCTGAGAATAGTTAGGGTGTCTATTTGTTGGTATTGTTGGCTTAGATTTATGGTTTTTGTTCTTTGGTTTCCTATTGAGGGGAGAGGGGTTTGGGTTGTGAGTTGTGGGTTTAGAGTATCGGGGGCTGGTATTGTGTCGGTTGTGGTTTGGGCGAATAGATTAATGCTTAGGAATGGGAGTAGGGTGCATAGGAGGACTGCTTTTCTTTTTGGGAAAAGGGTGATTAATGATTTTATGAATGAATTGTATTGTTTTTTATGCACTGAGGGCAAAGGTAATTATTGCTTATTTCTCTTTACGAATAAACGTGGAAAGTGTTGAAAAATTGGTTGGTATGGGGATGTTAATTGTCGGGATAATGTAAATAGATATAATTTATATCTTGACACAATGTCAGGTTTTTTTTGAAACAATTGACAAAGTGTCAGTTTGTATTTGCCTTTTTCTGAAAAAATGGCACTAAAAACCCGTTGGCCCGCCGTTTGAACAGAGCAAAGTGTAATCAAATTTAAAAAATCGCCCGAAAAGCGAAATCGCTCGACTGCTATTTGTGCTTTTCGGAAATCAAAATAACCGTTCTTTTAAATGCTAAATTGAAATTAGGATTTAAATAAGTGTCATGCACTTAAAGAACCAAAAAATAATAAAAATGAGAGTAATGACCCATGCGGGTAAACAATACCCAGCAGCACGGAGAAATCGTAACCACAACTTGAACCACTTTTTCAACGCGTTCTTGCAACCACAAACTGTAAAAAGAAATCACAAAACGACTGGCGCAAACGCAGCAGTAAATATCGCTGAAACGGAAGATAATTTCCGTGTAGAATTAGCCGCGCCAGCTTGGACAAAAGCTGATTTTAATATCGAATTGGACAATGATGTATTGACCATTCACGCAAAGAAAGAAGCTACAGAGGCGAAGGAAGGCGAAAAATTCTTACGTCGCGAGTTCGTCGCAAAAGAATTGAAACGTACTTTTAATTTACCGGATACGATTGATACGACAGCGATTGGAGCAGAGTATGTAAATGGTATTTTGACCTTGACTTTACCGAAAAAAGAAGAGGCAAAGCCGCAGGCACCACGTAAAGTGACAATTAAGTAAGTTGACGGTTGACAGTTGTCCGTTGATAGTCTGATTTGACTTGTATAAGTATGAATGGACTGTCAACTGACAACAGGCAACCAATTTTTTAATCAAAAAACTTTATATCATGAGCTTAGTGAAGTATAATTCAAACAACGGATTGAGAAGTTTTGATAACTTTTTTGATTCATTTTTCAATAATAATTTAACCGATATTATCGGTTCAGATAATAATGTTTCTCAACCTTCTGTGAATGTGATTGAGACTGATGATGAGTACCGTATTGAGGTGGCAGCGCCAGGATTGGGGAAAGAGGACTTTGATGTGAATATTGATGATAATTCTCTGACTATCAGTGCAGAAGTGAAAAATGAGGAGACTGAAACTACTGATAAATATACGCGCAGAGAATTTAATTACTCGGCATTTAAACGCAGTTTCAACTTACCAGATACGGTGAATGCAGAGCAAATTACAGCGGGCTATGAGAATGGTGTTTTGACCTTAAACTTGCCAAAGCGTGAGGAGGCAAAACCACAACCAGCGCGTAAGATTGAGATTTCATAGATTTGAATAGTTAA
>CAZQTE010000048.1:0-8106 GCA_964595615.1 uncultured Saprospiraceae bacterium | reverse complement strand
TTAATAAAATGGTGTTTTTTAGGTGATTAGAAGGTCAGTACATTTGTGCTGACCTTTTCCTTTGTAGACATGAAAAAAGGGATAATGCAAAATTACATTATCCCTTTCTTGTCTATTAATATCCAAAAATTACAACTTCTTAATCTTAATCTTCGTCCCTGATTTTGGTTCTTTTCCTTCCTTAATTTTGTTCAGATTTAAAATATCATCTAAGCGTACTCCAGGAAATTGGTCAGCTGCATCTTGCAAAGATTCTCCCTCTTGCAAGCGATACATGATGTATCTACCGCGCATACTTGTTGGGTCTTCCTCTGCTTTCACTTTCTTTACTTTTTCAACCTTTATCTTACTTTTTGCGGCACGGTTTACTTTTTTTGCAGCGCGATTAGTCAATACAGGTACGATTGGTTCAACCGAAAATTCTTGTAAGTGTAAAGACGCAACTTGTGGAGAAAGTTCTACTTGAAATGGACTCCAACGTTCGATTTTATTGGGATGAAAGAGCGTTAATTCTTGACCTGGCATCACGATATCATTACTCATGGAATTCCACGCCATGATACTATTTTTTGTCACTCCAAATATCTCGGCAATGCGGTCTAAAGACTCATTTTGCTGCACAAAATAAACTGATTTGTAGTATTCATCGTATGTGTTATACTTAACTGGTTTAGGTTTTATCGTCACAGAAGATACTGTAAATCCATTGCTTTTGGGCGCATCTGGACGTTTTAAATGCTTTAAATAATCCAATACCGTTTGCATGACGCGCTTAGGTAAGGTCACATTATATCCGCGCGAACTCGCTGGCACAAAACCCGAATTAAAAGCAGGATTCAAGTCCTCAATTACGTAGCGAGAAAGTCCTGTTAACTGCTGAATCTTATCAAAAGGCAAGTAGTCATAAATCTTAACGGTCTGTGTCATTTGCATATCCAATGAAGGATATTGAGGTGTCAAACCATACTGCTCGTAATAGTGACAAAGGTAAGTAGCAGCTATAAATCCCGGAACATAAGAACGCGTTTCACGAGGTAAATAACGTTGAACTTTCCAAAAACTTTTTGAGCGTGCGCGCTTAACGGCACGATTTACACGACCAGGACCACTATTGTAGGAGGCAATCGCTAGTTCCCAATTCCCAAAACGAGCATATTGTCTTTTTAAATAAGCAATAGCACCTTCTGTTGCCATTTCTGGGTCGCTGCGGTCATCACGGTGTTCAGAGATATATAAACCATAGTGTTCTCCTGTTTCTGGCATGAATTGCCAAAGACCTCCTGCACCTACTCTAGAAACCGCTTTTGGCTTCAAGGCACTTTCTACAATAGACAAATATTTCAATTCTGTTGGCATATTCGCCTCACGAAACTTCTTTTCAAACATTGGAAAATATACAACCGTTCTTCCTAAAATAACCTCTGAATGTTCTCGACGATTTTGTAGATAAGTACGTAAAAAAGAACGTACAGCAGGTGTATCCTTCTTTGTAACAAGACAAGGAAGATTGGCTAAGTTTGCTTTAATTTGACTATCGTTGAGAGGTTCGTAAGAATTTTCTGCCTGACTGATATTGCTAAAAAAGAAAATAAAAATAAGAGAAAATACTAATTTAGGAAGTAGCGTAAAAGTAGTTTGACTAATTTTTTGCATGGTTAAGTTGTAGTAAGTTTGTTTGAAATAGGAGGTGATGATTCTCGCGGTACTGCGAAGGTAGTGAAATCGCTTAGAAATAGAATGTTTTTTACTCTAAAACAATTTCATTTTAACATTGTCGATGATTTAATACACTGTAACAAAAGTAGATTGACATTTTGAAAAGACTATTTTTTGGTCTGGCAAGGCAAAAAATCTTAGCATAGCCGTAGCTACGGTAATATTTTTTAACGCGGTCAGAACGAAAAAGAGTCATTCAAAATGTTGATAAACTTTTGTTACAGTGTATTTAAGTACATGACATTATTTATGTGGATAAATTTGAGAGAGAGATTTTTTGATAGTTTTCTTTTAAAAATCGATATAATAACGTGAATAAACAGACCAAATCCCAACACTCAGACTCAGCAAAATGCTGATTTGTAAAATTGGGATAAAGACCTTGTCGCGCATCTTGAGAATGCGTGGAAATGCTAACCAAACCAAAGGCAAAACTGGAATAAAATAACGCCCCTGCAAGCCACTAATAAAATCTGCACCCACTTTGTCCCATTGTAAATAGAGCGTAAATGACAAGGCTACCGATATGATAAAAGCGATGCTTAAAAGGGAGAATTTCCACAAATTAGCTTTTATATTTTCGTTTTTTTCTTTTTTCAATGCTGCAATTATAGTCAAAATGAGCAAGCCAAGAATAATAGGAAAAGGCAAGTAGTTTTTTTCCCAACCAAACTTGCCAAAATAATGTGAAATGTTAGCAGGAGCAAGTTTAATCCAGCTTTCAAGAAGCGTTTTGATAAAAGAAATAGGATGTGTGAGTACAAAATTTAACTGTTCCATTGGGGCTACGCCAGAGTTGATTGTTTGTCCGTCTCGAAAGTTGATATTGTACAAATCGTAAGGAATGAAAAGTGATTTTGTGTGAAATAATAGACTTAGAATGAGCAGTCCCGTTGTTCCTAATAAGCTTGTAATGAGTGTTTTACGATTTTTAAATTTGTTTTTTGGTATAATGAAAATTAGAAATAGTAAAGGAGTATAGACGAACTTGTTTAATGCCAAAAGACCGCTTAAAAAGAAAATAAGAATTGTAATTTTAGTAGTCAAAAATGCCTCTTTGTTACGAATCAAATTAATCAGTACGGCTATCAATAAAAAGGCTACTGCATTTGTCACGACATCTCCGCTTACACCGCTATTTATGAAAAGTGAGGCAGGCAAAAGAGCACACAGAGTCCACAACCATTTCTTTTCAGGAATGATTTTTATGGAAAAATAGACCAAAATAATCCAAAATAGGAGCGTACTTAATCGAGTACCGTAAAGAAGATAGAGTGGACGCAGATTTGCGGATTTGCTCAGTGTCAAAAAAGTAATTTGTGGTAAATAAGGAGTTGGTGCATAAGCACCCACATTTGGAAAATCTGTAAACTTTCTTCTTTCACTATCTAATAAAATTGCCTGTGATTTTTCTCGCCTATCCTCGGTGCTTTTTTCCTCATAGTTAAAGCGAATCGGACGAAAGATAGCCGCTAATTCTGAAATGCTAATTGGAATTTCTCCTCCTAATCTATCCCCCGTATTTTCCCCTGATAAATGTCCCTCTGAAAGATAGTAAGCATATTTAAAATGATTGACCTCATCTGGCACATGAAAAGGCGGGACGAAAAGCGCGTAGATAGTGCCAAAAACGACAGTTGTAAAAAGAAAAAATTTATGAGGAGAAATAGAGTGCATAGCGTAAAAGTAACAAGTCTAAGAAAAACGGGCTTCACTGTAGAAGTGAAGCCCGTTGTCGCATTTTATATTATCATTATCAATACAATTAGTAGCCAGGGTTTTGTGTCAACTCTGGGTTGGCTACGAGGTCAGCTGCTGGTATTGGAAAGATATTGTACTTTGCATCTACATCTTGACCTTCTGCTACTCCGCCTTTCCATGGCCAAGTATAGCCAGACGTAAACTTACCAAAACGAATTAAATCCGTACGGCGGTGGCATTCTATGAATAACTCACGTGCTCTTTCATCTAAGATGAAATCTTCCGTCATTTCGCTATCCGTGATATTGCCGCTGTCATTTCCGTAAGCGCGCGTGCGTAATTCGTTGATTAAACTTAGAGCTGTGCCCCTGTCACCATTACCGCCACGAACTACAGCCTCCGCATACATCAAGTAAGCATCTGCCAAACGAAACATCGGGAAATCAATATCTGGATGCGTCAAATCTGAGCCCATACTACCGTCTTGTGTAATGTTTCTCCATTTTTCGTAAGCATATCCGTCTGTAAAAGAAGCGATTGTAGCAATTTCTTTCGTTTGTCCGTCTTTAAAGAAAACAGCACGTACGTCCGTAGAGTCTTCTGGGAATTTGTCTACTAAAGCAGAAGTTGCGCGGTAACCGCCCCAACCAGAGTCGACTCCATAGTCACCTGCTGTCATATTTCCACCCACTGCAGCGTGCACTAAGAAAGTCGCGCCACCCCAAGTTTGTGTACGTTTTCCGTCAAAAAGTACAGCGAAAATAACCTCTGGTGAAGAGTCATTATCAGCCAAGAAATTGTGAATGTAGTCACTATTTAAGCTATAGCCCGCATCAATGATTTTTTTGCTGTAAGTAGCTGCTTCTGTCCATGCTGCACTACCTAAATAAACCTCACGATTTAGGTATAATTTGGCTAAGAGCATCCATGCTGCGGCTTGGTCTGCACGTCCGTACTCATTGGCGCGTGGTGCAGGTAATTGGTTTTCAATTTCTAATAATTCAGACTCTAAGAAAGAGAAAAGTTCTTCTGGTGTTACCTGTTTTGGTAAGAAAGCGCCAATACCGTCTTCTTCCGTTACGAAAGGCACATTACGGAACATATCTAAGGCATGCCAGTAGCTGAGCGCGCGTAAAAAACGAGCTTCGGCACGGTAGCCAGCGATTTGTGCGCGTAATTCTTCTCCTACATTACGAGCATCTAAGCGTTCGTCTTTGGACTCTGCTAAAAAGTTATTAGCTAAGGTAATTTGGAAGAAAATACGATTGTACATTGCTCCGACAAATTCATTACTTGAGTCCCAGTCTTGCTCATGGTAATCGTGAATGTTTCCGTCATTCCATGCGATAACTGCTTCATCTGTACTTAACTCTTGTGCTTTCCACAATTGTCTTACGTATGAAGAGAAACCTTCGTCGATACTTGTAATATCAGGTTCACCAGCTGGTCCTTGTTGCCCAGTTACTGCTAATCCTGCGTACAATTTTGCCATTACTTGTATGTAAGCTTCTGGGTCGTCATAAACTGTTGCTGAAGTGATTATATCTTCATCTATTGGCACTGTGTTTAGATCATTAAAACAAGAGGATAAAAACAGCGAACTTAGCAGAGTCAGTGCGATATATTTAGTTTTGAAATTCATACTGATTTATTTGCTTCTCTGCCAAATTGTGTCGATTTGGCAGAGAATGATTTATTTTTTTGGTTTAGAAATTTGCATTTACTCCTACTAAAAATGTACGAGAACGTGGGTAAATGTTATTGTCAATACCATTCTCTAATTCAGGGTCAACACCTATGTACTTCGTAATAAGTACAGGATTTTGAACAGTGGCGAAAACACTAATGTTTTTGATTTTATTGAATACATTTGTAAAATCTCGCATCAATGTGATGTGATCAATTCTAAAGAAATTAGCTTCTTGGACGTAGAAATCGCTAAAGAATCTCGGAGTTTGGAAATTCGCTAATGTGATATTTGTATTTACATTAGAAAAGTAACCTGTACTGTTCAATAAATTGTCATAGGCATTTCCTGCCTGAACATTATTATAAACATACTGACCTGTTTTTGCACGTGCAGCAGCAGATAATGTCCATTTTTTGTACGACAATCGTGTATTAAAACCATAAACGAAATCTGGTGCAGCTTTTTCCAAACGGTAACGATCTTCTACCGTGATTTCTCCGTCGTTGTTGCGGTCAACGTATTCGTTTTCAATAGGCTTACCTTCTGCATCATATACTTGTTCAAATACGTAGAAACTATTTACTGGAAAATCTACACTGATAATCTGAATTCTATTACCAACACCTCCTGCAATACCACCTGTTTGAATACCTTGAAATTCATCGTTTTCAACCAGAGTTAGTTGAGTGATTTCATTTTTATTGTAAGCTACATTGGCACCGATATCCCATGTTAAATCCGCATTTTGTATTGGTGTGCCTGATAGGGCTAATTCCACACCGTCGTTTTGTAGACTTCCAACATTAGTAACTAACAAATCACTAAAGTTTGTACCTACTGGAGGTGGAATTTCATTTAATAAATCCTTAGAAATACGACGATATAAATCAATAGAACCGAAAAGTCTATCTCCTTTAAATGCAAAATCAATACCTGCATTATAGGTGGTAGTTTCTTCCCATTTTATATTTTCATCGTAAGCACCTGGTCGTAATGTTGGATAGAATGTATCTCCAAATTGATATTGCGCAGTCTCTTCACTTAGAGTGTAAGTACTCAAATATGCGTAAGACCGAAGACCTCCTCCGATATCTTGCTGACCTGTAATACCGTAACCCAATCTTGCTTTCAAATTAGAGAAAGGAGTATCATTTTTAGAGTTTAGAATTTTTACTGCAATAGCCGCAGCAGGGAATAGTCCCCAGCGACTTTCGGGAGAAAAACGTGAAGAACCGTCTCTACGCAAAGTTGCTGTCAAGAAAATGCGATCGTATAAGCTATAGTTAACTCTACCAAAAAGTGAAATTAAAACCGTCTCTTCACCTCCTGATACAGAGATTGTATCTCCTGCTGAATTAATATTAGTAGAACTTCTTTCTCCTATGAAATTTTGGTAAGAGTAACCCCCTAAGACTTCTAGTTCTGTCTCCCCAAATTCTTTATTATAATTTAAGTAAAATTCTAAGAGTTTACTGGTGATGGTTTCGCTGTACTTGTTGTCTTCACCTCCTAAGCCAGGTGTTGGATTATAAGCAAAAGAAGCCAAACTGTCTACATTTACAGTTCCTGAACCTTTTGATTGGTCATAACTTAGGTTTAAGTTAGCACGCAATTCTGGTAAAAAGCCAAAACGATAATCTGTCGAACCACTAATAATGTGTCTTTGAACATTCGAAACATCTTCTCTTAATTCTAATAAGGCAACAGGATTTGCAGTGGCAATCGTAATCGGTAAACCATCATTATCTGTCCATGTAAAATAGCCATTATAAGGACTATTTTCATCCAAAATAGCTTGAGTAGGGTCGAAAGATGCTGCACTCCCAATTGCTGCACGATTGGCAAATTGGTTTTGGTTGAATGTACTTTTATGATTGATGTTGAACTGTAGACGATTATCTAAAAACTTTGGAGATAAATTTAAAGCCACCGTTTGACGTGTAAATTTATCTGTTTTTAAAACACCATTTTTGTCTGTAAAACCTAAAGAAAGTCGATAAGGTAAGTTTTTAATACCTCCTCCAAAGTTTATATTATGGTCTTGTCCAATAGCTTGTTGATAGATTTCTTCTTGCCAGTTGGTATTTTCAGTTCCAAGTAACTCTAAATCGGACTCTGTGATGTTTGGGTCAGAGTCTACTCGTCCTCTGATTAGTTCTCTATAAGCATCACCTGTAAATACTTCTGGTGTACCGATAGGATTACTTAAAGAGACATTTCCGCTATAATTTATCGCTAATTTTCCGCCAGATTTTCCTTTTTTCGTTGTAATCAAAATTACTCCATTAGAAGCACGAGAACCATAAATAGCCGTGGCAGATGCATCTTTTAATACGGTCATGGACTCAATATCTGCTGGATTGACAACATTCAAAAAGTTACGTGAACCGCCTACATTTTTTGTTTCGATAGGTACACCGTCAATGACGATAAGTGGATCATTCGATACTCCCGATGAGCCTAATGAAGAGCCCCCTCGGATACGGATTTGTGCTCCACCTCCAGGATCACCTGCCGTAGTAATATTTACACCTGCAATTTTTCCATTTAACAATTCTTGAGGGCCAGTAATCGCCCCTCTATTAAAGTCTTCAGATCCAACCGAAGCAATAGAACCCGTAGCATCTTCACGCTTAACAGTACCATATCCAATTACTACAACTTCATCTAAAATAGTCCCCGCGCCCATTTGGACATCAACAACATTAGATGCTCCTACTTCAATAGCCTGCGTCGCGTAGCCTGTATAGGAAAACTCAATTTCTTTGACTTCTTCAGTAATTTTGAGAGAATATGTCCCGTCAATATCAGAACTTGTACCTGTCGCGGTACCTTTCGCGACGATGTTGACTCCGATAAGTGTTTCGCCAGACTCGGTATCTGTCACCGTTCCTGTGATTGTCCTCTGTGCGGACAAAATGCCAGGCAGTATTAAAAAGGCTGTGAGTAGCCAAAAAACTTGTTTAAATTTTATCATACTAATTCAATTTTACAGTAAG
>CAZQTE010000047.1:1630-20728 GCA_964595615.1 uncultured Saprospiraceae bacterium | reverse complement strand
CGCTACCCCAACTACCGCCTCTACGACCTACCCGACAGCCCTTGCGACACCTTAGGAATAAATGGGGCACCAGAGTTTGATTGTGAGGATTAAAAGACTAAATTAAAATATAATCCGATGAAAAAATATCTATTTTTATTCACCTTCTTAGTATTTGCTATTGTCCTATCTGGACAAAACTATGCAGGTACTTGGCTTTTGGGTTTTGACTCATCAACGGGTTTGCCAGAGTATGGAGGCAGTACAATACAATTTACAGAGGATAGCTTACTTATTAGTTCACAGAGTCGGGGTCTGAATTTTTTAGAAACAGGCACTTCTATGTCTGACTCTTTGGGTAATTTACTCTTCTACACTAATGGAGTTGCCGTCGTCAATGCAGCAGGTGATACCTTACAAAATGGTGGGGGTATCAGCCCAAGTGTATTCACACGTGTATATAAGCACACGGGCGTCGCTAAACCCCAAACCACTCTTGCTTTACCTGCACCAGGAGACAGCACAGACACACAATATTACCTTTTCAGCAGTCGCCCTTTACCTTCTAATACTTTCGTTACAGACCGAGTTGACTATCATTTGATTGATATGGCAGCCAATAACGGCAATGGCGCGTTAATACAAAAAAACGAACTGGCACTTAGCGATACGACTCATTTTTTAGAGCCTTCTTTGACTGCTGTACGTCATGGAAATGGTAGAGATTGGTGGCTATTTGTTCCTTCTGACACTTCTGCTTATTATCATCGTTTGTTGGTTAGTCCCGAAGGTATTGGTGAACAACAAACGCAATATGGCGATTTTTTTCAAACACAAAATAGTATAGATTTAGGACAAAATGTCTTTTCTCCTAATGGGGAATATTTCATTGATCACGATATATTGCAGGGTGTTCGTGTATTCAATTTTGACCGTTGCACGGGAGAGCTTTCGAATATGCGTCATATTTTTGAAGATTTATTTTTTCAAAATTTTGCAACAGGAGGAGGTACAGCCGTTTCAGGAAATAGCCGATTTGTTTATTTTTCTGCTAAAAATTATATTTATCAGTACGACTTGGAAGCAGAAGATTTGAATGCGTCTAAAACGGAGGTTGCGGTCTTACCTGAAGAGGGTTTTAAAAGTCCTTATACGCCTTACTTCTATCGGATGCAATTGGGACTTGATAGTAAGATTTACATTAATAGTACAAATGGAGTCGATGTATTACATGTAATTCACGAACCTAATTTAGCGGGTTTAGATTGTAATGTAGAGTTAAATGCAGTACAATTACCCCATTGGAATTTTCGTAGTTTGCCCACTTTTCCTAATTATCGCTTGTATGATTGGGATAATAGTCCTTGTGACACGCTTAACATTAATCGTATATATACGCCTGTAGAGGAAGTCGTAGAGCAAGAAGAATTTGAGATTTTTCCAAATCCGGCGAGTGATGTATTACAAGTTCGAGTAAAAAATTCTTCAAAGGCAGAAAAACATATACAAATTTACGATCTGACAGGCAGATTGGTTAAATCTTTTAAAATGAGTGCGACTATAGATAACACAGCATTTACCGTGGCAGATTTACCAAAAGGCTTATATCTCTTGAATATATTTGAGGATACTCTGTTAGTTCATCATGAATCTATCGTTATCATTCGCTAAAATAGACTACACCTTACGCGCCATTATATCCTTTAAAGCAGGCAACAAGTCAGGAAATTCAAAATCAAAACCTGCCTCTTCTATCTTTTGGCTCGAAACACGTGTACTATCCAATACGGTATGTGACAACTCACCAAAAGCTAACTTTATCCCAAATTCAGGCGCAGGCATGACCAATACAGGTCTACCGTAAGCTTCTTTCATTTTCATGACCATTTCTTTCATTTGAGCAGGATTTGGCGCAACACCATTATACGCGCCATGCAAATTCTCATTCTCCATTGCATAAATATGCAGACGGGCAATGTCGTCAATATGTACCCAAGAATAATACGCTTTTCCACTACCAAAATAGGCCCCGACTCCGAGTGGAAAAGTTTTCATTAACTCTGGCATAGCACCACCTTGTGTGGACATCACAATACCTGTTCTTAGGCGTACTGTACGTAGTCCTGTATCTTCTATCATCTTGACTGCATCTTCCCAAAGAATAACGGACTGTGATAAAAATCCATCGCCAGGTGCTTCTTCTTCCATCATTAAATCATTGCCCCGATTACCATAATAGCCTACTGCCGAAGCTGAAACAAAAACTTTAGGTTTTAAATCACCATTTTCGATGTATTTGCGTAGTAAATCCGTCGTTTTCGTGCGACTCTCAATGATGAGTTTTTTCCTAGCATCTGTCCAACGTTTGTCCGCAATACCCGCCCCTGCTAAGTTGACGACATAATCCACGCCGATCAAAGCATCTTCGTCTATCTCCATTTTTTTAGTGTCCCAATGGTAGGCAGGAAACTCTGCTTGCAAGTTACGTGTGCGGCTCAAATGGCGTACTTCGTAATCTTTTTCTTTTAGCATTTGACTCATGCGACTGCCGACTAAGCCGGTGCCGCCGCCGATAAGGACTGTTGGCATGTTGTGTTGATTAAAGAATGAAATGAGGTAGGTAAAACAGGGGCTTTTGTTTTTTGTTTAGAAATTGGTTTACTTCAATAATAACAAATCTCCACTTACTACTTCATTTTCATTCGTCAATAAGTTCAAATATTCAAAGACGTAAACAAAATTTCCCGTCCCTAATTTTTGTCCATTCTGTTCGCCATTCCATTCTAAACTCTCTCCTCTTTCTGAAAAAAGTAGGTTTCCCCAGCGGTCATAGATACGTAGATTTTGACTTTGAAAATATATGCCTTCTGGTCGAAAAATATCGTTGATACCGTCGTTGTTGGGGCTGAATGCGTTGGGGAGATAGACGATATCGCAGTTTTTTGACTCTATGTTTATTTGTTCTGAGAATACACAATTTTCTATCACAACAGAAACTTCATGAGTTCCTGCTGTATTTAGAAAGATAATACTGTCTTGTTCTTCCGAATTTTCTAAGCTAAATACAGTAGAATAATCGCTCTGTGGACTCAGGCGAAAAGGAAAACTTTGTCCACACAAAATCGTATCACTCAGCAATGTCAAATAAGGCGGACTCAAACTATCGGCGAGGAAAGAAAGTTTTATCGTATCTATAATTTGACAATAAGTATCTGTCGCTGTCACGCTGTATGTTCCACTTTCATAAATTTCAATTTCGGCACTTGTCTCTCCTGTACTCCATTGAATATTAGCGTATTGAAAATCCACGGGCAAACTCAAAAGATAAGGCGGCTCTTCACAAATATAGTCGTTTTCCGACCCCATAAACTCTTGCGGTGCGACTATCTCGATAGTATGACTTTCAGTATATTCACAGCCTAAAAACCAAATACTTTGCCTTATCTCATAAGTTCCTTTTTCTGCTATGCAAAACTCTACGGACAAAGAATCTGACCATTCTGCGAGTAAGGTATCTTTGCTAATCGACCAATGTGTGCCATGTGCAAAGTGATTGTATAAATCTGTAGGACGGAAGCAGGTATGGGCGCAGAGGGTGTCGGGAATAGTAAATTGAGGATTGGGCGGTGGGACGGTATTGCAATAGTCAGAGTAATTAAAAGTGTAAGGTTCAATGGTCGCACTTCTGTCTTCCAATTCATCAATTTCTTCGATTACAGTAATTGGAAAATCTTCTAATTCGACATTAACCTCACTCACTTGTAGGCAAGTTGGGAAGGTTTCGCAGTTATCAAAATCTCCATTTATATCTGTTTTGGCTATTATTTGTCGAAAAGATAAATTTCCTTCTTCATCAAATTCTTTTTGGGTTTGCAATAATAGAGAACCGTCAGGTAAGACGTAAACATTCGGTTCGTAAAAAGGATAGCCTTTTTCAGAAATGATGTTACCGTTTGTGTCTAAAGTCGCTAAAACAGTAGGGAATGCTCCATAGGTAGAATAACTTAAAACTAAATTACCATTTGGCATAATTTCAATCGAACTGTCGGAGTATTCAAAATTTTCTGCATGATACACTTTTGACCATTGTACTTCTAAGTTCTCATTGAGTTTAATGAGAATGCTATTTTCAGAATTATCTGTAAAAGAGTACGATTCTGTTGTTTTTCCGAGCCAATAAAGGTTATTTTGAGAGTCAGTGATAAGAGTGGACATCTCGTGATTTGAAAATTTCACACGATTAAGAGGTATCAAATCTAAATTAAATTGTGTTATAAAACTCGAACGCGTCGAATTATTAGCTTGAGGAATCGTAACTCCTGTATAATAAAAATCTGCCGCCGTCTTTTTCAATCCTATAACAGAACTTGCCACTCCTCCATTAAAAACATCATCAGTAAATTGATATATTTTCCCATTCAATAATTCACCAAATTCATTCAATTTAATGAATTGAAACAATGTAGGTAACATTCCCGAAGGAAAATTTTCAGGAGATGCAATCGCAAAAACTGATTGAATACCTGAAATCTCAGAAACGAAATCACCACCGTTTTCTGGTGCAACAACGACTCCGTCTATTTTTTTTAGCCAATAATCTCCTGATTGTGAATCAAAACTAAACAATGAAATCCCGTCAGGAAAAGGGTCTTGACTATTATTAGTTGTTATTAAAGCTCCTTTATAAGTATAATTCTCGTATTTTAAACCAAGAATATATCTAAGATTAGCGTCGTCCAAAGAGAATTTGAAACCTGAATGTTCTAATTGCCATTCTTCAAATGTATGTAAATATAAATTTTCTGTTGCTCCAAAAATATCTGTCATACAAATAGCAACTTCATTATTTTCATTTATGTCTATTGCTCTTACTACGCTTGGATTTGAAGATGCCCCAGCAAGGATATTCTGTGCAGAAATATGCACTATAATAGATAAGCTGAAAAAGAAAATAGATATTAATTTCATTATTGATGATGTAGCCATTATGAAAAATTTCTCTTTCATAATGGCTTATTGTATTTCTAAGTTTTAGTCAACTAACTTTGGTTCACATTCACAATCTAAGAAAATATCTTGTTCATCGAAAGTTTGAGCAGTACCAGCTAAAGATAGAGTAAAAGGTGGTGAGGCGATTGAGTATCCACCACCACCTCGCGTGCACTCATCAGGTGTCAAATTAGAACAAATGATTTCCATACTTAATTTTGCACCATCGACAGCGCTATATTCTGTACAATCTGCACTATTTGCTGCACCAAATAGAAAGATAGAAAACAAACTCCCCTTTTCTATTTCACAATTGAAAGGATTGACTCCTATAGGAAAAAGTTCATCAAACTCATCCACACATGTAGGATTTATAGCCGACCCACAAAATCCATTTGGATTTTCAGAAAATACTGCGGAAAAATAATGGCAATCAGGAGTAAGAGGGTTTCCATCACATCGTCCCTGAGTACTAGCTACAAGTTCCAAATCTATAAATGGTTGATCAACCTCACTTGCAGTACCTTTTATGATTCTGTAAAAACAATCACATTTACCTGCAAGTTTTTCATACCCCATTTCATCGAGTAGTTTTTTTCTTTTCTCTTCGTTTAATGTGAAAGCAGTCTGCTCTGCATTGATTCGCTCTTGCTCCATTTTCTGCTTGAAACTTATTACATCTTCTATCGGAACTACTTCTTTAGAACAAGATGAAACAAAAAATACAATAGCTGAAAAGAGCATTAATAACTTCTTCATTTTGTAATCGGTTTTTAATTAAAAAAATTAATTCTAAGTCTACACAACAACAAGTTGTATAAACCAAACAAAATGAAATCAGCGCCGAAATCATGACCGCAAGGTAGGATAGTTGCGCCGATTTTAAAGAAGAAAAAATTGAGCAAAATCAGGCAATTTTGAGCAAAATCGCTCAAAATCGTTCATATCATTTTTTCTCTAAATTATCTACCGACTTTCTTCCTCTTTAGGATAGAAAAGTTCTTCAATTTTTGCTAAATCAGAGCGAAATATTAAACCAGAAGGTATTTTTATATTAGCTTTTTTAAGCTTTCTTTTTAGAGTGGAAGTTGAAATTCCTAATTCGTCCGCGATTTGGATACGCGTCATAGGAGACTTATTAAATTTCTTGGGCATGGAGGTTTCGATTAAGTATTTTCGGATAAAAGTCTTTTACAAGCATCTTGTTAAAAGATACAGTCAAAGATATGTTTTTATATCTTAATGGAGAGAATTTTAAATTAGTTTTTTTTTCAAAATACATAAGCACCTAACAATCAAATAATTATAACCAAAAAAAGGGTTCGCAAGAGAACAATCTCTTACAAACCCTTTTCATCTCCCTTTAGAAAAGCGAGTTACGGTTGCACCTTATCTGTCCACTTTTGCAAGACATCACAATTACTATTAAATCCGTCTTCTACTTGGATATAAGTCTGATTTATCGTTTTTTCTACCCATTCCGCAATGAATTCTGATTGCTTTGCTTGAATAGCTGCTTGCTTGATTTTATTATAATCTTGTTTCAGATTTGCTTTGTGTGGCATCGTACGTGTACGCAATTGTACGATACGGAAATACGGGTCTCCACCTTGATCTTTAAAAGCAAAAGGGGCACTGATACTACCCACTTCCATTGTGTCAACTGCGAAATAAACATCTGGGTCAAGGTCTCCAATTTCGAAGAAAGTATCTCCTGTATTTGGGTTAACCATACGACCGTCATTATTGTAAGATTGAGTTTCATCGTAACCATATTTTTTCATGGCACGAGAAAAACTTAAACTATCATTCATGACTAAATGACGCACACTATCCAATAGATTTTCTGCCTTATCCAAATCCGCTTGTGTCATCTCTGGACGAATAAGAATGTGACGTGTATGAATACTATTACCACGACGCTCTAATAATTGAAGAACGTGAAAACCAAATGGACTCTCAAAAACTGGTGACATTTCACCTGCTTCTAATTTGTAGGCTGCGGCTTCAAATTCTGGAACAAATTTTCCACGTTGTGCCCAGCCTAAATCTCCACCGATACGCGCCGAACCAAAATCTTGAGAATTTTTAGTTGCTAATTCTGCAAAATCTTCTCCTTCAACGATACGCGCGCGCAAAGCTGCCAATTGGTCTTTTGCTTTTTGCTTTTCAGCATCATTTACAACTGGCTTAATGACAATCTCGCCAACTTCAACCTCTGCATTGAAATAAGGTAAACTGTCTACAGGAATTTCTGCGTAAAATTCTTTCACTTCATTTGGCGTCACAGTGATGTTTGCCATGATTGAAGAACGCATTCTTTCCGTCAAAAGCTGATTTTTCAAATCTTCTCGGAATGCCTCTTTTACTTCAGGAATCGTTTGACCGTAGTATTCCTCAAATTGCTTGACATCGCCGTTCATATATTGCAAAATCTGCTGAAAACGAGCATCTAACTGCGCTTCTACTTCTTCATCTGAAACCTCAATACTATCTAATTTTGCTTGATTGACAAGTAGTTTAGAAGACATGACTTGGTCTAAGATAAAACAACGCGCATTCTCTGGCATTTCGCCTTGCTCGCGAGAAGCTAAAAGTGCATACTGGTCTTCTACTTCTGATAAAAGAACTAATTCGCCACCAACTTGAGATACTACCTTGTCGATAACCTCTCTTTGTGCGAAAGCAAATGTACTGGTTAAAACCAAAAGCGATAAAAGGAGTAATTTCTTCATTTTCTTTTCTATATCTGTGCGTTTGTCAATAAAAACAAAACGCGAAACTCACAATTTTTAATCTTGTGATTTGTTTTCTTTCTTCGTAGCTGCAGTGGTGTCGGACACTTAAAATTACTAAAAGTTCCACAAACTGAATATTTACTCTAACATTCAACAAAAGCTAGTGTCTGACACCTAAGTAGCTACTTTTCTTTTAAAGAGTCGTAAAAATATTGAACGGTTGTATTATCTACGAATAACCGCGTTCAAACTTTTCTCGTATTGAGCGATAAGGTTTTTCATAATCTTATCAACCTGCTTGTCATTCAAAGTCTTACCTAATTCTTCAAAAATGAAGCTAACAGCGTAAGACTTTTTCCCTTCGCCCAATTTATCTGCATCTTCAAAAACATCAAATAAGTTAACATCTTTTAGAAGTTTCTTACCTGTTTTCTTCGCGATACCGATGATTTGATTGAATGTCACAGCACTATCAACGACTAATGCCAAATCGCGACGTACGCTTGGATTTGAGTTCAACTCTTCCACATTGATTTCGTGCTTTTTCAAAGATTTGAAAACGGCATCCCACTCAATATCTGCGTAGTAAACCGCACTTTTAATATCCAACGCTTTTAATACTTTGCCTTGTACTTTTCCAAAGGTAGCAATTGTATTTGGTCCGCGGTGAATTTTCAGTGCGTAAGAGAAAACATCGTCAGATGTCGCAGTCTCTTGATAATTTGTTAATCCAAAACGCTTTAATAGATTAACCACGTATGCCTTTAGGGTAAAATAATTGGACTCGTCGCTATTGCCTCCATGCCATGATTCTGGATGACGTTTACCCGTCATGAAGATACTGAGGTGTTCTGGTTCTGCGAAGCCTTCGCCTTTGGGTGCGTAAGTGCGACCAAATTCGAAAAGCTTCAAATCTCCATTTTGACGGTTTTGGTTGCGTAAGATGGCTTCCAAACCGCTGAACAACATCGTTGGACGCATAATGTCCAATTCTACAGTTGAGGTGTTATTTACAAAAACTAAAGTATCTTTTTCGCGTGGCAAAATGTCTCTATAATAAGCACTGCGAGATAAGGACAAAGCCATCATTTCATTAAAGCCATTTGCAGCTAAAAAATCTGCGGCTTTGTTGCGGATGCGTTGAGGGTCAGGATTTTGACCGTAGGTTAATGAAGTTGAAATTTTTGGAGGAAATGGCACTTTATTCAAGCCATATACACGCAAAATTTCTTCCGCAATATCAGCAGGACGTAAAACATCTGCTTTGTTTGTCGGTACAGCTGCCGTGAAAGTAGTATCGGTTTTACCAACGATATCCATTTCTAAGGCTTTCAAAATAGAGAAAATATCCTTTTGAGGAATCTCTACTCCAATGAGTCTATTGACATAGCTGTAGCTAACTTCAATTTCTTTTTTCGCAACTGGATTTGGATAAATATCAATAATCTCAGAAGCGATTTCTCCGCCACACATTTCTTGTATCAACAAGGCTGCGCGTTGCAATGCGTAAACACATACATTCGGGTCACTGCCTTTTTCAAATACCTTTTCAGCATCCGTACGTAAGTCGTGACGGAAACCAGTTCTACGAATCCAACCAGCATTGAAATGTGCGCTTTCTAAGAAGATATTTGTCGTCGCGTCCGTTACTCCTGAATTTAAACCTCCGAAGACGCCACCAATACACATTCCTTTTCCCTCACCATCACAAATCATCAAATCATTATCAGAAAGTGTACGCTCTTTTTCATCTAAAGACAAAAACTTCGTTCCCTCTGGCAATGGTTGTACGATTACTTTTTTGCCTGCGATTTTATCATAATCAAATGCGTGTAAAGGTTGTCCCAATTCATGCAAAATAAAGTTTGTAATATCAACGATATTGCTGATAGGACGCACTCCGATAGCACGCAATTTATTTTTTATCCAATCTGGACTCTCACCAACTTTCACACCTTTGATACACACACCTGCGTAACGCGGACAAGCCTCTTCGTGCTTCACTTCTACGTCTATTGGCAAGTCATGGTTATCTACTTTAAAAGCAGAAATATCTGGCATTTTAACTTTACCACTACCATTGTAATTGACTTTTACTGCTGCCGCCAAATCTTTTGCCACACCTAAGTGATTTGTCGCATCCGAACGGTTTGGCGTCAATCCTATATCGTAAACTGTATCTGTTTCTACTTTGAAATATTCGCTTGCTGGCGTTCCTACAGGTGTATCTGCTGGCAAAACCATGATACCGTCATGCGATGCGCCCAAGCCAATTTCGTCTTCCGCACAAATCATTCCTTCACTTACTTGACCACGTATCTTTCCCTTCTTGATTTTAAAACCATCGCCTTCTGACGGATAAAGCATTGTACCAATAGTAGCGACGATTACTTTTTGTCCTTTGGCTACATTTGGTGCGCCACAAACGATTTGTAAATCTTCTTCGCCACCGACATTCACTTTCGTCAAACTCAAACGGTCTGCATCTGGATGTTGTCCGCACTCCGTCACCTCACCTACTACTAAGCCGCGCAAGCCACCTTGGATACTTTCCGTTTCTTCTTGTCCTTCTACTTCAAGACCGATTTCTGTGAGAATTTCGCTGACTTTGTCCGCGTCCAAGTTTATGTCAGTATAATCTTTAAGCCAATTGAGCGATACGTTCATTTTTTTCTTTAGTTGGTGGTTGGAAGTTGGTAGTTGGTAGGCTATTCGAGATTATGCCTTCCATGCTTTTTATTCTCAACTCCATTTTCTTAAAAATAATTCCTTTTCAGGTATAAAAAATGTGTCCTTGTGTTTTATTTACGATTAGGAGTTTACATTGCTTGTAAACAATTTTTCACTCAAAAAATAAACACAAACAGCTGAATAAAACGGTAATACTAACAACTACCAACTAACAGCTAACAACTATTTTCCGAAAAGGAGTGCAAAGATAGTATAAAATCAGTTCTGAATGAAAGCAAAAAGGCAAGCACCGTACGGTACTTGCCTTTTTTTCCAAAATTATTTGGTCGAATGAAGCAGAATGGCTTTAAACAGTAGTTTACTACCAACTTCCAACTAACAACCACCAACTAATCCTAATAGCGAACTGTCACTGTTTCACCAATCCAACAAGGGACTTTAACAGATGCACCTTCTTTTACTTTCATCATAAAACCATCTTCTTTACTTGGCTTAGAAGCAGAATAAGTATTGATTTTCTTATTAACAGAACCTGCTAATGAAGGATCAATAGATTTTGCTCTTTTGTACTTTTCTATTGCCGCTAAGATAGCTAATGAGTTATCCCATGCTTTGTTACCACAGTTACGTGCGCCAGTTGCGTACATATCTCCAATTAACTCGTAAGGCTTCCCAAAGCTACTATCTAAGCTAGCTGCTTTACGTGCACTTTCACGAGCTGGTCCGTAAGATTTCAATTTACGGAATTGAATAGAGGCAACAGAGAAGTACATTTTTGCCTGTTTAATCGGATCAGTTTCGTCTGCGATTGCTTCTTTATATTTTGCGACAGCACCAGAAAAGTCACCTGCATCATATAATTCTTTCGCAGCAAAGCCTTTATTGTTGTCACGCAAATCCTTCATCTTTTTTGTACGGTCTTTCGCTGCAATTTCAGCTAAGACTGGGTCATTCTTATCACATCCACGCTTGATTAGAGTAGTATAAACTCTTAGATACGTTTCTTCGTCGTTTGGATTTGCTTTGTATTCTGGTATTAATCTTTCATAGAAATATTCACAATCGAAAATAAAGTTTTCAATTGTAGCAAAAACACCGTTCATAGACTCTTTTGCTTGCTCGTATTGAGGTGCAAATTTCTCGTTGTTTTTGATATTATAATCAGCAATTTCGTTCAAACGCGTATAAGCTGCGCGTGCTGTTTCTTTGTCCATTAATTCATTAGTGAATTGGTGAACAACTACACGTGCATAAGGGTCTAATACAACATACTCCGTATCATTTCCTCCTAATTCTAAGGCTCTATCTAAGTTTGCTAAAACTTTAGAGTAAGGAATACGCAAGTAATAGAACATATCAAATGCTTTACGACCTTGTAAAAATGCTTCTTTACCATCCGTACCATAACATTTCATTTCTTCATCATAAAGACGCAAAACTACTTCAGCATATTCTTTTTTCTTTGCCTCATCCGTCTCGTTATTGAACATATCCATGTAAATCTTACGACCGTCTGTGTAGTGGAAAGGGCGTTGTCCGTCCGCTGCAGGTGCTAAATCATAAGCTACTTTCCATTGTTCGAAAGCTTCTTTATAGTTTTCGTTTTTAGCGAATTGACGGTAAACAACGTGTGCATTTTCTGCAGTTTCCATTTCTGCTGGCGCAAGAGTTGTCCAATTCGTACATTGTGCAGTCGCTGTATTTAGCGCGAAGATTGCCGCAATAGCGACGAGAGATAATCTGAATAATTTACTCAAAACTTTCATAGAATTTTATGATTAATTTGACGAAGAAAAAAGGGAGAAATTGATGATATTTTTTTTCTTCGATTATTTTTTGTTGACTAATTTAAAAGCAAGATGCTAAAAATCAGTGTTTTGTTGGTTTTGCTTGCAAATATAGGACGATTCAAATTGACTTTTGACACAAATCTTAACAATCATTTTCTTTCTTTAAGAGTTTTTAACGATTTGTATCCTTCTTTAATTCTCTTATCTCGCCTATATATACTGAAGACGAGAGGAAATGATTTTTGTTTACAAAAGTCAACTCCATTCGGTAATGGGTTAAAATGGTGGATGCTCACGTAGTGACTCAAAGTCACCTTGTGAGTAAAAGGTATGCATCAGTCGTTTTCATCCACTACCCTCCATTCTAGTTGTAACGACGCTTAAAGAACCAAGAACGATCATTCAAGGTAAATCCAGCAGTCAAACGAATGAAATTTTCATTTAACCCATCTTCTTCTCCAAAACTTCCAAATTCTATACCCCAATCTAAATAAGACTGTACGCCTTTAGAAATAATCGGCATCCCTAGACCAACCGTTATAGTTCTGTATGTTAAATCTCCGTCTACTCCACGCGGGTCTACTCCATATCTAAATCCTGCACGATATTGCATTCTTTTTGCGTAGCTGTTATAAGACTTAGCATCAGGCGTCCATTCTCCACCAAGTGCGACACTGAATACATCTTCCATACGTGTTTCTTCAATAGGGCTAGTGAATTGGCTCCATTTCTCTGAACTAAATTCTGCTCCAACACGTAATTTATTTGATTTTTGATACATGATACCTATTGTAAATTCAGCTGGCAATTGACCTTCTCCTATTGCATCTTGAACAAATAATATTGTATCTGTATCAACAAAGCCTCCAGAAGTAATATACTGTCCCCGAAAAAACTGTTCGGCACGTGTGTTATATTTTCTTGTAGTATTCCCAAATGCACCAATAACTATACTCTTCCCATTTGGTTCAAGCTCACCGCTACTATTAGTAGATTTAAAATCATGACGATATTGGACACCTAAATCAAAATGTACTCCACCGATGCTGTAATCATTATCAATTAAGATATCATAACTATTATCAATTTCTGTCAACGAAGTCTGTGAACGTTGTGTAATATTCCCAAAGAGGAAGCCTGCATTTACACCTACAGCTAAGTTTTTATAACGAAATCCATTACCCCAAATAAAACGATAAGTACCGCCTTCTCCAATAAAATTATTGACGGTTGTATCTATTTCAGGAGCGACAAGTGTTGTCTGTAAATCATATCCTACCTGAGTATAAGGAATTAATGCAAGATTCATTCCCCATCTGAAAGGAGACTTATCGCGTTCGAGTTCGCGATTAACTGGATTTTGTAGAGGGAAAGCTAATGCCATATAGCGTAGATTTCCACTATAAACAGTTTCCTCTTCTCCTTGGTTATTTGACAATACTGCACGTTTTGCATAAAGCCCAATTTCAAAAGCAGTTGCATTCAAAAATGCCAAAGACGCTGGATTTTCAACATTGATATGATAGGGATGTTGATAGGCTGCTGATAAGCTTCCAAATCCACGAGAAACTGCGAATTGCTGCTGCACTAAATCCCCTAATCCAATACGTGAGTAGGGAGAATTATCTTTAGGTTGTGCAAAAGCAAAAGTCGCACTCAATAGCAATAATGCAACTGCTATAACGCGATTTATTTTCGAAAAGCTGAATGAGTTTTCCTTCTGTTTTTTGTTGAACATAAGTTTGATATTTCGCCAATTTTATGGCGATTTGAATTTTAGAAGATTTTAGATGTTAGATTTTTTATAGAAATTTTAATATCTCTTATCCAATATCTTTATTCTCCAAATTGTAATTCAAGATTTGATTTAAACCCAAGGGTACTAAATTTGGGCGCGCGAATATCTTGCTTTTCAGTTGTTTTACAAAGAAATTCGTACTTCCTCCGGTGAAAACTACGTTAATGTGACCAAATTTGCGTCTACACTTAGCTATAAAGCCTCTAATTTCAAGTAAAGCTCCTAATTGTCCACCGTTTCGCAGAGCGGTTTCAGTGTCTTCACCTATCCACTCTTTTTGGTCTTTTAGTTCTATCAGAGGTAATTTTGCGGTAAATTCATGCATAGCACGCATCCGCATTTCTACACCTGGAGAGATATTCCCTCCAAGATATTGACCTTTAGCATTTAAGATATCGAAAGTGATACAAGTGCCCGCATCTATGACTAAGCAATTTTCATTTGGGAAAAGAGCTTGTGCGCCAATGACGGCTGCTAAGCGGTCTCGGCCTAAAGTCTCTGGTGTTTTGTACAAATTTTCAATCGGCACAGGTGTTTCATGCGTCAATCGAGTGTATGTTTTGAATTTTCTTTGCAAGTATTGCTCGATGTCTGCGGTCACATTTCCTGTGACTGTAAGGATGCAATTTGCTTTCTTATGGTTGTATGCTAATTTTTTTAAGAAAGGAATGGTGAGGTAAGGGAGTGTTTCTTTGTGTATTATTTCGTTGGCTTCAAAAATAACGATTTTTGTGCGTGTATTTCCGATGTCTATTGTGAGGTTCTTCATTTCAATCCTTCTGTTTCTTTTATTAGAGATTAGTCTTGTTCTACCGTTGGCTTCTTGATAACTCTAACGGTTTCGATACGCGTATCAGACATTAAAACGACTATAAATTTATATTCTCCTAATTCAATTTCTTCTCCTTGCTCGGGAATACTTTCGGTAGTCATGACTAAATAGCCTGATAAGGTGTGGTATTCTCCGTCTGCGGGCAATTGTAATTCTGGATATTTTTCATTTAAAAAGTCTAACTCTAAACGTCCTGAAAATAGATATTCGGTATCATTAATTTTCTCTTCAATGAATTCTTCCATATCATGTTCATCCTCAATCTCTCCAAAGATTTCCTCTAAAATATCCTCAAAAGTTATCACGCCTGCCGTCCCTCCAAATTCATTCACAACCCAAGCGATACTTTGATTATTTTTGATAAATAAATCCATCAAATCCCGCACGCGCATCGTCTCAGGAATGATTGGAATTTCCATTATGATTTTGTCAATGGACTTTGGTTCGTACAACATTTGCTGATGATGCACATAACCTAAGACGTTGTCAATATCGTCATCAGTTACCAAAATTCGTGATAATTGCTTGGTTTGGAAGATTTCTAAAAGGTCATCTACACTATCTTTGACATCTAAATTGACTATCTCCGTCCGCGGTATCATACAGGCTTTTACCTTGACTTCGTGTAAATTCAATGCTTTTTCGAAAAGCTCAGTATCTATATCATCATCAGCATCTGTACTCGAACTTTTGATAAAATTTTCTAAATCTAATCGCGTAAACGCTTCCTCTGCCTCCTCTACAGGTGTGCGAAAAACGATACGCAATAAGGCATTTGATAATTTAGTGGTAATCCAAGTTGGGATAGTTAAAAGCCACTTAATTCCTCTGAGTGGAAATGCTAAAAAATATAGAATGTTATCTGCGTAAAGACGAAAGAGTGTCTTGGGGAGAAATTCTCCAAAGATAAGGACGACTAAAGTGATAATGAGCGTGGTAGAAAGTAGTAATCCGAACTCATTATTCAGCCCAAAACCTTTAAAATATGGCTCTAATGCTTCCGTCATCAAAATAGAAAAGATGACCAAAGCAATATTGTTTCCAATCAACATCGTTCCTAAGAATTCTGCTGGTTTTTCGAAAAAATCGGCAATAATCCGTCCGCGTCTTGAGCCTTTTTTCTTTTTTAATTCTACTAATAATTTATTCGCAGAAATGAAAGCGATTTCAGTTCCAGAGAACAAAGCAGACAGTAAAAGAAAAATAATGATTAGGCTAAGAGTCATTTTTGATTTAAGCTGAACAATTAAATTGACAAGAATACAAATCTACGAAGTATTTGTCAGTCTTGTCTATAAGTAAAAGAAATTAAATAAGTCGGTCTGTGATATTCTTTTATTTTTTTCGTCTAAAGAATTCAAAAAATCGTTGCATGGTCTGCATCACAGCCTGCCCCGCATTCCTATCGGGGGAACTATTTTTTATGTTTTTTAGACGGGAAAAGAATGAATATAACAGTCTGAATTATTTTGTTTCTTTTACTAAATACTTTGTAGATTTGTCTGACTCAGAAGTATTCTCTCAATAATATCCATACCAATGAAAAATCTTTTGCTTTGTCTTACCTTATTCACCTGCTTGTTTTCTTGTCAGAATAGTCCAAATAATGTGTCAATTGAATCCAAAAGTCAAGAAATCAAAGTAGATACAATTGCATTTTTTGAAGAATTTTTGGAAAGAAAGCATTGTATTAATCAAGGACAGGACACACTCTGTGCGACAGGAAATGCCTTGGCGATACAGATTGAAAATGGTCCAAATCAAGCCGTAGCAAATAAAATACAGACTCAATTACAAAGAGAAATTAGCGGAGATTCGATGACTGTTGTGGCTTATTTAGAAGATTTCATTGTTAGTGTTAATTATCTTTTGGAAGACGAAAATGAGTATTGGCCAGCCTATTTTGCAGTTGACGTGATACAGGATGTTGCTTTGAATAATAAATTTCTGATGACAGGCACGACGCACCATCACATGGAAGAAGGCGGTGCGCACGGGAACTATTATTCTCAAGATTTCAATTTTGACATTAAAACTGGAGAGAATTTAAATTGGCGCACACTTTTTACAGATACTTTGCAGCTTTATAAATTAGCAGAAAAAACTCTTTGGGAAGATGTGCAAGAACAGGATGAAGGAATTGAGATTGATTTACTTGATTTTTATGACTTTCCAGATGATAAATTTTATCTGCCTAATAACTTCTTGATTGAAGAAAATAGTTTTAGTTTTTTATACACGGTTTATGAAATTGGTCCTTACGTTTTGGGAGAGACGGAAATTGTTTTGCCTCATGAGAAGATAAAACCTTTAGTGAAAGAAGGGACAGTCTTTTCAGAATTCTTAAAAACAGTGGAAATGTAAATTCTATTTCTTCATATATTTATCATACAAAGTTGTAAAAATCACCACAACAACAAGCGACGGTAGCAAATTTTCAATATTAATCTCGCCCAATTTCAGCATATTGATACCAATAGCTAAAATGAGTGCGCCGCCTGTAACGCTGATTTGCGAGAGGATAGTTGGAGTAAAAAAACTTTCTAATCGCCCTGCGGCAAGCGTTATCCCACCTTGCACGAATAACATCGGGATAATGGAAAATAAAACGCCTATTCCATAGGTCGAAGCAAAAGCGACAGAAGTAATTCCGTCCAAAGTTGATTTCACTAATAATAACTCTCGCTTCCCCGACAAACCTTCTTCGATAGCACCTAATATCGTCATGCTGCCTACGCAAAAAAGTAAAAACGCAGTCACCAATCCTTCCGTAAAAAGTCCTTCACCTACATTCAGGCTTTCTTTTAAATTATTCCCCAAATTCACCAAAATTTCATCCACGCCAAGCGCCTGACCAATGATACCACCAATGATTAAACTGAAAATAAATATCAACATGTAACCATCTTGTATCTTCAAACACATCAACAAGCCAATGACCAATGTTCCCAAACCAATCGCTTGAAAAATGATGTCTTTCATTTCTTCAGGGAAGATATTATTGAGCCATAATCCTAATAAACTACCGACAACAACGGCAGCCATATTGATGAAAGTGGCGATTGGTAAATGTCTTTTCTTATTCATTACTTAATTTATTGGTTCTTTGACAAATCTCTTGAAAGTGACCATGAAAAAAATAAAAAACTAAGTAATTATTTGATTTTAGCTTTTTATTTTTTTCCTGTCACGAGATTTGTCAAAAAACGTTATTTTAAGGGAGAGGAGAGAGTCACGCGAGACTAAGTCATACATGGCTCTCACCTCTTACCTGACACCTCTCTCCTTTTCTTCAAAAATGCTTCCGCTTCTGGCAAAGCAGGTAATTTCCCAACATCCAACCAAAAAGAATCATCATGCTGATAAGAAAAAATATTTTCGGTTTTTGCTGCTTTTAAAAGGACAGGAATAATAGAAAAAGCGTCCTCATCTAACATGAAATCAAAAATGCGCGGATGCAAAATACTCACGCCGCTAAATGCCAAAGAAGTTGGATTTTTTGCGCGTCTTGACTTTTTAATTTCTCCCGTTTTAATATTTTTCCAACCAGTCAGTTTTTTTGTCTTTTTCGAAAATAACAAATAACGCGAAGTTTCTCTGTTTCGGACGGCAAGCGTTGCTATTGCTTGATTTTCAAGACTTTCTTGATACATTTCCTTTAAGTCAAAATCTGTCAAAATATCCGTATTGTGCACAATAAAAGGCGCATCTCCATCCAAATATTTACGCGCTTTTTTCAATCCACCACCTGTTTCCAATAATAAATCTCGTTCATCCGAAACATGAATTTTTAAACCAAAATTCTCCTTCCTTTCCAGATATTTTTCGACCTTGTCTGCAAAGTGATGCACATTAATTATTAGCTCTGTAACACCTGCATTTTTCAGTCGTTCTATTACGTGTTGCAATAAAGTTTTTCCTCCGACCTCAACCAAAGCCTTAGGACGGTCGTTAGTATGGGGTCGCAATCGTGTACCCAAACCTGCGGCAAAAATCATTGCTTTCATGAGTTAGTTGTTAGTTGGTGGTTGTTAGTTGGTAGGCAAAGAACCCTTGTACAACTTTATTTATAATGTTGCAAAGCTAAAAGTTCACAGCCAAATCATTCATATTTCATACTTCATATTTATAAATTTTGATTCAAAAAATTCTCGCACAAATCTTTTTAGCCCCTTTCGCGCTGCTGTATGGCATCGGGGTCAGTTTGCGCGATTTTTTTTATCGGAAAGGACTTTTGAAAGGTTATAAATTTAACGTACCTGTCATTTCTGTAGGTAATCT
>CAZQTE010000047.1:0-1530 GCA_964595615.1 uncultured Saprospiraceae bacterium | reverse complement strand
ATTTTATTAGATGATGCCTTCCAGCATCGCTCAGTCGAGCCAGGATTAAATATTCTTTTAACTCAATATGGGAAGCCGTTTACGCGTGACCAATTATTGCCCGTCGGTCGTTTGCGCGAGTGGCGCAGCGCTTATCAACGTGCGGACATTATCATCGTGTCTAAATGTCCACCACAGATGAGTGAAGAGGAAAAGGCGGCTTTCATCGCTGAAATAAAGCCTTTTTCACATCAGAAAATTTTCTTTTCGTATTATGCTTATGGTACGCCTTACTACCTTTTCAATCCGCGTTACAATCTAAAATTAGAAGAAGACTTAGATATCTTGTTAATCTCTGCAATTGCGAATACGGAATATTTGGTAGACTATTTGGCGGAGAAAGTAGACTTAGTGCGGGATTTAAATTATGAAGACCACCATTATTTCACCGCCTTTGATGTGGACAGATTGAAGAAGATTTTTGAGAATATGAAGAAGTCGAAAAAAGCGATTTTGACGACGGAAAAGGATGCGATGCGTTTAGAGTTACACCGAGACTTTTTGGTGGAAAAGAAAATGCCGATTTTTGTTTTGCCCGTTGAGGTACGTTTTCATTTTGATGAAGGCGCTAAGTTTGATGCAGATTTGAAGGAGTTTTTGTTGAATTTTAGGTAGTTTGGTTATTGGTTATTGTGTTATTGGTTATTGTGTTATTACATCTAACAACTCACTTATCATCATCGCTGTTGCCCCCCATAATACGTGTCCACCTAAATCGAAGTAAGGCACATCTTTTAAGATAACGTTCTCGCTAAAACGCATGTCTTTTGTCATTCTGATTTCGTCTTTTAATAATCTTGCTAAAGGAATTTCCAAAATAGCATCCACCTCCTCTACCTGTCGATTAAAAACAGGTTCATAATCTAAATAGCCAACAAAAGGGTAAACTTGAAAATTAGAAACAGGAATATATAAAGGTGTCAAAGCACCCAAAACGTCAATATCTGCGCCTTTTACGCCAATTTCTTCCTCCGTTTCGCGGCGTGCGGTGTCTTCATGACTTTGGTCTTCTGCCTCTGCTTTTCCTCCTGGGTAGCCGATTTGTCCGCCGTGACGGTCATTCGGATTTTTAGAAGTACGTTGGATAAAAGCAATGTGTGGCTCTCCATTCTTTTCGTAAAATAAATTCATGACACAAGCAACGCGCGCATCATCTGGCGCAGGCTTATAAGTGCGACGCACTACGTGAGACATCTTGTATTGCGCTGCTTGTCCTGGCAATTCCCCTTTTAATTTCTCTCTAATTTCTTCGATAAATTTATTCTTCATAGACAATAGAAACAGTCATATTTTGGAAAAGGTTTCACATAAAAGCTTTTCTGTTTCTTGATTTTTTTTCAGCCTGTATTATGCTGCTATAATTAGGAGAAGTATATTTGTTGCCTACTTAATTCACTCTTAAAACCTTTATTATGAAACTTCCTTTGTTATTGCTTTCCTTTCTTTTTTGTTTTCCTGTGTTTGGGCAGGTAGTGGATAGTGTGGACTGGT
>CAZQTE010000046.1:19081-20945 GCA_964595615.1 uncultured Saprospiraceae bacterium | reverse complement strand
TATAGCTAAGTACGTGACATTATTTATCCATATAAACAGTGTCATGTACTTATAATACGCATGAAATTAAACAACCAGTAAGTTACAGCCTCTAATATCACTGGCATCCAATCTCCCTAAAATCTCAAAAGAACCGTCCACATAAATCTTTCCTAAGTCATCCGTAGCAATAAAAGAGCAGGTATTATAATTAGCTAAATCAATAAGATTTATTGCCCCAGTTTTTTTATGTTTTTGTCGTGAAAATGGGTCAGTAATTTCGCGTGTATAAACACGTAGAGTAGAGGAGGGTAGAAATATTCCATTGCCCTTTGAATAAGCTTGTGAAAATAATTCCGTCATACCATATTCAGAATGTATTTCATTGATTTTAAATGACTTACAAAGGAATTGGTGCATTTCTTTTCTTGTTATTTCCTTGCGTCTACCTTTCATTCCTCCAGTTTCCATAACAATAATATTTGATAAATCGACCACTTCTTTTTCAGCTAAATCCAACAAAGCAAATGTTACGCCTAGCAACACTGTTGGAATATCTTTTTCTTGACATTCTTTTATCGTTTTTAGCAATTTATCAGTATCGTAAAGAAAGAAACCACTTTGCTCATATTTGGATTTTTTAATAAAATCCTCTGCCATTAAAATCAAAGAAGAACCTTCTCTTTCTAAATAAGAGGGAAGAAGTGCCAAAACACAGTAGTCTTCGATTTCTCCATATTTTTCTTTCCAAAGCAATCGACAATTTTCTAAATAAAACTCAGGTTCTTTTACAAAATGACGTGATGTCGTGTTGCTAGTAGTTCCACTACTGCTAAAGGTCATTTTATTCGACCAATCGCCCGTCTTTATTTGTTGACTTTTAAAAAATTGAATGGGAAGAGCAGGAATGTCAAAAATATTATCAATCTGATTAGGATTTACTTTTAACAAACTTAAATATTCGGCATATAAAGGATTGTATTTCGCCTGAAACCTGAATATTTCCAATGCCAAAGGCACGAAAGTTTCCTCAGTAACAGTATGCACTGCTTCTCTAAAATATTCTTGTTGTTGTTTAAATGACATTCCAATCATAGAAAAGCAAAACTAAAATCTTTTTTTACTCGTTATTAATAGGGAAGGCAGAATTTTGTTTTTTTTGTAGAAAAAATTGAAATTTACATTAATTTATGCTGTATTAGACTTTGGACGAAAGATTTTAGATGCGATAGCAGAATTAGCATAATACGTATTTTATTGATTATCAATATCCGAAAAAGGCGAAAAATCAATTTTTCGCTTGAAGAGTCTAACATCTAAAGTCTAATATCTTTTGTCCAAAGTCCAAATCCTGTATAATACCTTAAAATTAGAAAAAACATATCCAATGATAAAGCATACATACTTCTATCTATTCATTGTTTCAACGATTTTGTGTGCGTGCACTAAGCCACCAGATTTTCCACCAGAACCAACTATTAAATTTGGGAGTATCGTTAATAATATTATTCAACAAGCTCAGGATACCGCCTACGTAACGATAAAATTTACCGACGGCGACGGGGATATTGGCTTTTTTGATAACATTCAAGATATTTTTTTGACAGATACTCGTCCTAGTCAAAATGGTGCAGTAACAGCTCTAGTTATGCCAATGGTACCTGAATTGGGTTCAGAAAATGGCATTAGTGGTGAAATTCGTTTTCCTATTATTGAACCTTGTTGCACGCCCCCTCCTGGTATTGCAGGTTGTTTGCCAGTTAGTGATGATTTTCCAGAATTTCAACGAGATACTTTGATTTACGAAATGTACATCGAAGACCGCGCTGGGAACAAAAGTAATACGATTATTCTAGAGCCAATTTTTCTTCTCTGCGATTAGAGG
>CAZQTE010000046.1:16167-18981 GCA_964595615.1 uncultured Saprospiraceae bacterium | reverse complement strand
AACGCCATAAAGCTCTCCTCCTTGTGCAAACAATTTATCCACCTTTTCTTGAGTGGCTTTATCACGTACTAATGGTGGTGCATGATGCGGTTTTATACGCGCATCCATGACTATAGGTCCTCTACATCCCCAATGTTTGTGCTGTACGAATGCGTCTACACCATGTATGTCATGCGAAGGATTTACGCGCGTAAATCCAACCCACAAAAAGTTATTTAAAGTCTCTGTGACGAAATCGCTGTCGTCAACTAGTAAAATCATCGGAATGTGCTGTAAATCAAACTGTTGGAGATGTTCAGTTAAAGTTTTATTTTCATTATAACTATCATTTCCTTCAAATTTATTGCCTTGTATAGCAAGGATGCCAGGCTGCACAAATTTTGGATTTGAGAAGCCTTCTGGCAAAGAAAAATTATTGGGCAATTCTTCTTTTAACTCTCGTTTTTTATCACCACAACAAGCAATTACAACTTTAGAACCCGCATTCCAACCATCACCCGAATAATCCAAAGTATCCATTGTCGTCTGCGTCTGAAAATGCAAATCTCGCGTCCAATCGACCCGCTCTAAAACATGATTAAAGAATTTTCGCTCATCTCCAGCGGTCAAACTTGGGTCATCATCTTTTGCCGCTATAATCAAAAATTTAGCTAAAGTTGTCTGACCTTTTCCTAACAAGTGATTGGCTTGTGTCAATATTTCCTCAGGCTTGCGCTCTCTAAAAGGCATATATCTTTCACTTCCAACAGCTAATAAAAGTGGGTGAACCCCCGCAGCATCAACTGCATTTACATCAACAATTCCTGGGAATTCCTGCGGAGTCAAAGCTTCCACAATTTTGTGTATCAAATAACCAAAGCTACTGTCTTCTTGTGGTGGACGACCTACCGCAGTAAAGTGCCATATCGCATCTTTTCTATGATAAACTTTGTCCACATCTAGTACCGGGAATTCATGCTCCAAAGAATAATATCCTAAGTGGTCACCAAATGGACCTTCTGGTTTTTTCTCACCTTTTCGTATCGTTCCTGTAATGACAAAATCAGCATCCGCAGAGAGTACATGACCATCTTTTCGTACATATCCAAAGCGGCGACCTGCTAACATTCCAGCAAAGGTTACTTCCGACAATCCTTCTGGTAATGGCATTATTGCCGCAAAAGCATGAGAAGGAGGACCACCTACGAAAATAGAAACTCTGAATGGTTCATCTGACTTGTTATACTCCGTATGATGAACACCAATACCACGATGCAATTGGTAGTGTAAGCCAATTTCTTTATTGTTAACATACTCATTACCAGTCATTTGGATGCGGTACATTCCAATATTAGACTTCATGACTGAGTCTTCATTTGGCGGTAAAGTAAAGACCTGTGGCAAGGTGACAAAACCACCACCATCCATTGGCCAAGACTTTATTTGCGGTAATTTATCAATCGTAGTCTCACCATAAAGTATAGGCGCACCAAAATATTTTTTGCGTGGTAAAGCAGAAAGAGCAGTAAATGGAGCTGATAAATAACGCATCGGATTTTTCAAAGCAATAGTCGGGTCGGCTTTAATTTCAGTTACTTTTCTGACTTTTTCCAAGGTATTTCTAAATATGAAATCTGTCCGTTCGTGTGTTCCATAAATATTAGAGACTGCTTGAAATGGACTTCCTTTTATATTCTCAAACAGGATAGCAGGGCCACCTGCCTCAAAAAAGCGAAAATGTATCTCTGCCATTTCAAGGTAAGGGTCAACTTCTGATTTAATACGAATTAAATGTCCGTGCTTTTCTAAATCAAGCACGCAGTCTCTCATACTGCTATAAGCCATTTTTTTACTATTGACGGTTGACGGCCGACGGTTTGCGGCTGTGAACACTTGTTTTTATAGGATGTGATTTTGTTTGTTGCGGATGTAACAATGGCAAGGAAAGAGAGTTGTCAGAATTTGGTCTAAAAATCAGAGCTAAAAAGTTGTAATGCTACAACTTTTCAACCAATTCTTCAATTCCTTCTACTTGTGCATCTTTATATTCTGACCTCTGTACTCTCTCTCGAAATGCTTTCATCGTTTTATATGGGCCATAATCTGCCGCAATATTAGTCAAAAAAGCAGGAATTGAGCCACCTGGGTCTGAAATTAAGGTATAGTCAATCTTCGCTCTGTTATTACCTAAGGGCGTAACAATCCATTGTGTCTCGGTCATTTCAACTCGCACCATGTCATCGTCATAAGGTACTTTTTCGGGTACAGCAGTACTATTTGAAGTAATTATTTTGGTCAATGAATCTTGTTTTAAATCTGTCAACATGACTAAATCTCGGTCGTCCATAGGCCAAGGAAAATCCATGATATTGTAGTAAACTAAGTCTGTACCATTTTGCTCAACAACGACAGATTTTTCGGTAGAATAAACCCATTCCTCATATTTTGGAACATCAGAAAGGACAGCTGCGATAGTATTAAGAGATGCATTGACCTCTAATTGAATTTTTAATTCTTTAATATCTGTTCCTTCAGTGGCACGCCACCAAACAGAAATACCATCGGAATCTTTTTTTAATTCCCACTCATTTTGAGCAAAAGAAATAGTCGGTAAAATACTGAAAATCAATAATTTAAAAAGTAAAGTAGAATAGTGCATTCGCAGTTGTTAATCTTTAAAAAGTAGTTTTGCTGATTACTAAAACCAACAAATAGAGTAAATTGTTTTGTGCGAATTGAAGTGTAAATAAAGATGTGCTGCTCAAAGATAAAGGGAATTTTAGGAAAAGAGAATGTGTTGTGGGATAAAAGGTTTATTTTTGCGGTAGAGCGAGC
>CAZQTE010000046.1:0-16067 GCA_964595615.1 uncultured Saprospiraceae bacterium | reverse complement strand
ACTTTCTCAAAGTTTGGTTACCAAATGCGCTTTGACCTGTCAGAAGGTTTCCCAATGTTGACTACTAAGAAATTGCATTTAAAAAGTATCGTGTACGAATTACTTTGGTTTTTGAAAGGCGATACGAATGTAAAATACCTGCAAGAAAATGGTGTTCGGATTTGGAATGAATGGGCGGATGAAAATGGAGATTTAGGACCTATATATGGTAAGCAATGGGTTTCTTGGCAAAAGCCTAATGGCGAAACTGTCAATCAAATCGCTAACGCCATTGACACGATAAAAAACAACCCAGACTCGCGTAGAATCATTGTAAATGCTTGGAATGCCGGCGAATTAAGTGAAATGGCTTTAACCCCATGTCACGCACTTTTCCAATTTTATGTCGCAAACGGAAAACTGTCTTGTCAGTTGTATCAACGCTCTGCTGATGTCTTTTTAGGCGTGCCATTTAATGTGGCTTCTTATGCCCTTTTGACAATGATGGTCGCACAGGTTTGTGATTTAGAAGTAGGGGAGTTTGTGCATACTTTTGGTGATGTGCACTTATATAGTAATCATGTTGAACAAGCTAAACTGCAATTGACGCGAGAGATACGCAGCTTACCGACTTTGACGATTAATCCAGATGTGAAAGATATTTTCGCCTTTGACTTTAGTGATTTTACATTACATGATTATAATCCACATCCGCATATTAAGGCGAAAGTGGCGGTATAAGGGAATTATGAAGTACGATTTACGAAGTACGACCATTCTAACTTGGATAGAGTACTTTAAATGAACTGCGCAGTTTGGAACAATCGTACTTCGTTTTTCTAAGTCTCGCTTGTCGTACTTCGTAACTCGTACTTCCAATATCCTACTTCGTAAATCAAAATTATGCAAGGACTTGTCCCTTCCAAGAAAAAAATACCATTTCCTGTTTCTGATAGGTTTAAGACTTATTTGCGAAAATACAATCGTGAAGTAGAATTACCCTTGAAGTATGCTGATTTACAGCGATATACGGTATCTATGGCACTTTTAGATACTGACGGAAATGATACATTGTGGGAGACGGTTTACTTTCAAGACAATGACCAAGTTGAGATTTATAAAGCCTTAACTGAAATTTACGCCTTACTCAAAACGGACGGAGATACTGCCGTTTTGCAGCATTTAACCGTGGCACGTATAGACTATTGTACCTTTGGAAATACTCAGCCTTTTCGCATTCGGATTATCAATCGTTTGAATGATAATTACGACCACTTTTATGTAAAGCGAATGGATTCTTCTCGTCTTTTTGGATTGGAGTTGGAGTATTTACTATCGCCAGACTATGTACGGTATTTGATACAAGATGAGACCTTGATAGAAGAACATGTGGCAGGAATTCCAGGGGATGACTTTATGAAAAAGCAATTAGATGTCTCTAAATTTGAGCAAATTCGGATTACTAAAGAGTTTGTCAAATTTAATGAACGTTGTTTTGTTCGTCTGTTGGGAGATATGCGTGCTTATAATTATGTGGTAGATATTACGCCAGATATTGAAGGTTCGCAGTATCGTTTTCGAGCGATTGATTTTGACCAGCAGTCTTATGAAGGGCGCAAGCAGTTTTACTTACCACAATATTTTAAGGAAAATAATCCGATTAATTTCCTTGGTTTTGACTTGCTTGACCATGCAACTGTTACGCAGTATCAATTGGAAGAGAGAAGTTTGATTGCTGTCCGCATTAAGAATGAACAAGTGCGATTTGAAGAATTAATGAAGATTTTGGTCGCTGATAGGATTTCTGATGATAGAAAAGTTGCTATTTTAAAAAAGGAACTTGGAGCACATCATCAAACTGATGTTTTCCAAAATTGTGATACTATGGGTGCTATTATTTTAGCACATTTGAATCTTTTGTTGGCTAAAGATTTTAAGCAGAGTATTGAATTGGGGAGTTGAAACTACTTGAATTGACCTTGGCAGCTAAAGCAGCCGGTACATTTACACCAAAATCATTTCCCCAACATCCGCCAAAACCAATCTATCCCTCAATCCCACATCTGAAAAACTCTTTTCAACCTCACGATACGGTTCACTAATCGGTTCCTCTGAAAGGTCATAAGTCCCATAATGCATCGGCAACATTCGCTTGGCGCCCATGTCCAAGGTCGCTTGAAATCCTTCTTGTGGAGAACTATGAAAATCAGACATCATGTAACGCGGCTTGTAGGCACCAATACCTACCAAAGCCAAATCAATATTAGGAAAATACTTTCCAATATTCTCAAAATGCGCCGCATCATAACCGCTATCTGCCGCAAAATAAACAGTCTTTCCATTGGCTTCAATCATAAAACTACCCCAGAGTGTTCGGTTAAAATCTGTTAGTCCACGACGACACCAATGTTGGGCTGGCATGTAAGTAATTGTAAGCCCTGGAGTATCGTATTTTTGATACCAACCTGCCTCCACTGAAGGTGTATCACCTAACCAGCCTCCAATTGTTTTCGACATATTCAAACTTGTCAAAACTGCCTTTGGTTTTACTGTCTTTAAAACTTCTTTAAATGACTTTTTATCCGCATGGTCACGGTGGTCATGCGACAAAAGCACATAATCAATGTCTTTTAGCTCAGATACGGGAAATGCCAAAGGAATCAAGCGTGGAATGAAGGGCATTCCGTAAAAAATAGGGTCGGTAATCATGCGAACACCATTCAATTGTATCAAAAAAGTAGCATGTCCTAACCAGACTACATAATCTTCTTTGCTATCCAAATAAGAGGTATCCTTGTGAACTTTTGGACGCCATTTATCATTTCGTTTAGCTTTTCGGTCAGGGTTTGGAGTAGTCATCATCTTAAAAACATTGGCAAAATTCGGTCGAAGTGCTTTGTGTTCATATAAAAACTCTGTACCGTCATGTGGATTTCCTCGCCAATCATCGCGTATAGTTTCGAGTGCGTCGTTTCTAAGATATTGAATACTCATTTTTTGATTTGTCTGATATTGGTCAAAATATTTCGAGAAAATTACAACGATTTTTACTTTTTTGCATTTCTGTTTCCGTAAAACAAATAAAAAACCGCTGAAATGAAAAGAACTTTTACCCTAATATTGTTTAGTATTTTTTTTCAATTTTCACAATCGTCCGCCCAATCTACCTCTGGAACAGAGTTTTGGTTGACTTTTATGGAAAATTTGACTTTGGATTTTAATGGACCTCCTTCTTTTTCTATTCATATTTCATCTGATGTCGACACAAATGGGGAAATTAGTGTGCCTGCGACAGGTTTTACCCAAGCTTTTTCTGTGAATGCGGGAACACAAATAGAACTTGTTTTACCTGCCGCCATTTGGTATTCAGAGGTCTCGGAACAAATAGAAGGGAAGGGAATTAAAATTACTTCCGAGGCTGATATTCAGGTTTCTGCGACGCATTTTCGACTCTTTTTTACTGAATCTTCGGGTGTTTTGCCTGTTTCTGAGCTTTCTGATGAATATTTTACAACTTGTTTTATTGAAGACAATCCTATTTTTCCTTCTTCTTTGGTGGTTGTGGCAACGGAAGATGATACAGAAGTGGAAATCATTCCAGCAGCATTTACTCTCGGTTTGCATGCGCAAGATGTACCATTTAATGTGACATTAGATGAAGGTGATATTTATCAAGTGCAAGCTTTAGGAGATTTGACGGGAACGAATGTTAGGAGTTTGAATGGGGAAAAATTAGCGGTATTTTCTGGTTCTCAGCAGGCAAGAATTGTAGAATCTTGTGATGGTTTTGCGGATAATCACCTTTGGGAACAGTCTCAACCATTTTCTAATTGGGCAAAGCTTTATTATTTTGTTCCATTCAAAAATCAAGGACAAGATTTAGTGCGCATTCTTGCTAAGGAAGACGGAACAATTGTAAACTTAGATTGCGGAGATAGTTTTTTGCTTAATCGGGGTGATTTTAACGATTTATTACTGGGCACTGCGACCGTTATCACTGCAACGAATGATATCGCAGTCACACAATTTAATCAAAGTCAAAATTGTAATCCTTCTAACACTGGCGACCCGACGATGTTACGCTTATTTCCAACTGACAAACAAACGCAAAACGCAAAATGGTGGGCGACAAGTGGACCTGCGGGTATCGGTGTTGACATTTCGAATCATTTTGTCAATATCGTAATGAAAACCTCAGAGACTGGAACAATTGAACTGGACGGTACTTTTATCGGCGATGAATTTACGCCTTTTCCTGCGGACGCTACGATTTCTTATTTGCAAAAAACAATATCCGCTGGTGTCCATGAATTGACTTCTGAAACCCCGTTTCATGCTTATTATTATGGATTTGGAGACTTTGATGCTTACTCAAAAGCAGGGGATTACTCTGAGACAGTTGATTTAGAATATGTATGTTTGGAGATTGAGGCTGACGGCATTTTTTGTGTGGATAGCCTTATTAATTTTACGGCAAATAGCAACTTTGAAATTGCATCTTACAATTGGCAAACATCTGACAGTCAGACCTCTACATTAGCATCTCCTGACTTTTTCTTTAATCCGCAAGGAGATTATACAGTCTCGCTCACCGTGCTTACAAATTCTGGGCAATCCTTTACAGAAACTTATGATTTAACTATTCAGGACTGTACTGAAAACCCCTGTGACAACGATGCAACAACGACGATTTCGGTAATGGTAGATTGTGCTGGCAATCCAAGTCAATTCTCTTACACGAGTACTGTTGATTTTACTTCTTTAATGTGGGATTTTGGAGATGCCTCGGCAGGGTCTACTGAAATGATGCCTTCGCATATTTATTCCATACCAGGTACTTACACTGTTGTTTTGACGGGATTTGACGCTATTAATTGTGAATATACAGAAGAAACTATTGTTGAGATTATAGATTGTAATGGTTGTGGGAATCCAATTTTGGACATTAGCTTCTCAGGTAATCCCTGTGTTGGCGAGGAAATTATATTTGAAAGCACCTATGCAGGCATTCCGTCTGATTTAGTTTTCATCAATTGGGATTTTGGAAATGGTTTTCCTTCCAATGAGGAGAATCCGACGACTGTTTATCAATTCCCTGGTACTTATGATGTGGTGATTGACATTTTTGACGGAGAAAATGATTGTATTTACAACGGAACGACGATTATCACGATTGAAGATTGTGGACAGCCGTGTACTAATTTACCAGAAGTCAATCTTTCTAATTTTTCAGGTGACACTCAATGTTTAGGTGAAGCTGGCTTTATTTTTATACAGACGACAGCTCAACTCGTTGATTTTCAGTGGTTTTTGAATGATGTATTGGTCGCCGAAGAAAATGATACCTATGCGCCTGTATTAACGGAAATTGGGATTTATACGGTTACATTGCAGGCAATGGATACAGATGGTTGTGAGTATGAAGCTATTTTTGAATTGGAGGGAGTCGATTGTGACGACCCTTGTGCCGATTATGATATTGGATTGATTGAAGTTGAAGGGGAGTTTTGTATTGACTCTTTGCTAACTTTTAGTAATTCTATTCCAGATTTCGATGCGACTTACTTATGGACTCTTGATAATGGAGAAAACTTCTTTGACCCGAATTTTACCACTGTTTTCACCGAAGAAAGAACGGTAAATATTCTTTTACAAGTCGTGAATGAAGAAGGCTGTGAGGACGAAGCGAACTTTACTTTAACTATTGAAAATTGTGAGTCTGTTGATGATTGTTTGCTGCCACCTGAGTCTGTTCAGTTGGTTGGAATTGCAGATTTAATTCTGTGCGTTGGTGATAGCGTGCAATACTTCTTTGATACAGAAATCAACATCGTATCTGTTTTATGGCAAACGAATGATGGTCGGACTTATACCGATTTTTCTCCCTTTATCATTGGACTAAATGCTGAACCTTTAGAAGTTAATATCGAAGCTATAGATGAGAATGGATGCATTTATAATGATACGATTACAACGAATTATTTTGATACCTGTGAGGCACTCTGCCAGATTTTCGTTCCCAATGCTTTTACTCCAAATGACGATGATGCAAATGATACTTTTAGACCATTAAGCGGCTGTGAACTAGAGACTTATAGTTTTGAAATCTATAGTCGTTGGGGAGAGTTAATGTTTGAAACTAATGATTTTAACGAGAGTTGGGACGGCATCTATAGAGGAAAACCTGTATCTTCAGATGTCTATGCTTGGGTGATGACTTACAGTTTTACAGGGCAGGAGAGTGAGACAATTGTTGGAGATATTAGTGTTATTCGTTAGGATTTTTACCTTTGTACTATGAAATTCACAAATTTAGAAGATGCAGCAAAAAAGCCGCTGGATGTTACTGTTTTAGACCTATCGGGTTGGGTGACAACGGCTGATTTGGTGCAATTTCCTAATTTGATTTTGCTGCGGATTGCTAATGGTGTTTTGGAACTTTCAAGCATGGTGAAGTTGCCGCAGTTAGAAGATTTATTGTTGGTAAATTCGTCATATAAGCAGTGTAAAAGACTTAGTTTTTTACCCCTTGTTTTTCCTAATTTGCTATCAATTCATTTAGAATATGTTCTCAATTCTTCTGAAATTGGAGAAAATATCGCAGAGTTTAAACGCTTAGAAAAGTTAATCATTAACCAAGGCTTTTTAAAGAATTTAAAATTTATTAAAAATATCTCCAAGTCTTTAAATTATTTAGATGTAGGAGCAAATCAAATTCGGGAAATAGGGGATGAGATTAGAAAATTGACTAATTTAGAACGATTGAGTGCGCCTGCAAACTCTATAGAAAAAATCTCTGCTAAACTGACGCATTTGACTAAGTTGCGCGTCCTAAATTTAAGTGGTAACGAACTATCTAACTTAGCTCGATTGGAAAAACTAAGTAATTTATTTACTTTAGACTTGTCTAATAATTTATTCAAAACAATACCAAAATCTTTACTTAAGTGCTCTCAATTGCACGAGCTATATCTGTCAAATAATGCTATACAAAAATTACCTGCTGAGATTTGCCAGATGCCTCGGTTACGCCATTTAAGTGCTAGTAGTTGTCAATTAAAATTTTTACCTCGTCAATTTAGACGTTTACAAAGCTTACGGAAATTAGAATTAGGAGAGAATTTATTTCAATCTTTTCCAAACTCTATTTGTGAATTGAGCAAATTGGAGCGACTTAATTTGAACAATAATCAGATTAAAAAAATTCCAAACTCGATTAGCAAAATGTGTGCTTTGAGTCGTTTAGATATTGCAGGCAATATGCTTACAAAAATTCCAGCTTCTTTTAAAAAACTAACTAGACTATATGAAGTAAGTCTAGAAAGAAATCCTTTTACAGAACTACCACGCACGCTGGTGGCATTACCTAAAACAAATTTTATAGGTATTAAAGGCAAGAAATTCTTGCGGGCTTATCGGAATGCTGCAGCAGATTTCATTCTTGACTTTCCACAGAAGAATTTGCTTGTTTATGATATCCTTACTGGCAAGGAAATATTGAAAACCACTATCCAAGTTTTAGCTGAACTCACTCATGTCCAAATGCCTGTTGTACAACGCAAAGCACAGCGGTATATAGTTCGTAAAATTAGAAAAGGAAAAACAATTCCCAAATTAGAAGAGAATACAAAAGTGTTCTTTTTCGGGGTTCAATCATTTGATAATCAATTGATTAGTTCATTAAATGTAGAACGTACAGAACAAGCAGAAACTGCTGATATTTGGATAATTGGCAGTGAACTTAAAGAAGAAGATTGCAAGAAAATAACAAAGGGACAGTTTAAAGTTTTGACTGAAAAAGAATTTTTTCTGCAATATTTTACACTTTATCCGCCTTATCTATATCTACCAGAAAATCGAGAATTAGTCAAAAATTTAAAAGAGTTTTTCTATTCTGAGCACAAAGAAAATACAGACCTTGCTATCAATATGATGTCTTTTGGAGGAGTCCCAAAAGAGCTGCGAATAAGATTGATATTCATGGCAAGCAGCTATGACGCAAAATATGGCTTAAATGAAAGTATTGTTTCATTATGCAAGCTATTCTTTACGGCCGAAGAGTTAGATGTTGCGGAATATTTCTGGGGATTTTTTCGCTTAGATGCTTATTGTTTGCCACAGCCTCCTAATTATCCTCGACTAGAAGAATTATGTAGAAAAGCGAATTTTAGTTACTCTGAATTTCACGAACACCATGTCAAATTTAATGGCTTATCATTTATGAAAAGATAGCAATAATTTCTCCTTTTTACTGCTCCAAAACCAAATAATCCCATGCCCCCAACTGCAAAGCTTTGTCCGAATTCAACATCACAGACATATTTCCGAAGACATTATTGTAATCACCTTCATATCCTTCCCCTTCAATTTTTACAGTTTGTCTATCCGCAGATAAATTGATGATAACCACCACTTTATCCCCGTTTTTCTCCCGCATATATGCAAAAACCTCTGCGTCTTTATCTGTTTTTAATCTCTTAAAATCTCCACCATATTCTCCATTCCAAAGCGCTTGATTTTTATGTTTTAAATCTAAAAGCGTCGCATAAAAGTCTGCTTTTTTCATATCCGACCAATCAATCGAGTCCTTCTCAAAAAATTGCAATCTATGGTCTAAACCCGCCTCTTGTCCACTATAAATCAAAGGCATGCCCGTTAAAGTAAAAGCCAAAACTGCCATTGCATCACCCGCATCGCCCATGCGTTCCTCTATCGTTCCATTCCAAGAATTTTCGTCATGATTAGTGATAAAAGACATTTGAAAACCTTGATTAAAGTCTGTTTTATCTTTTTCGTGCCATTCCATTATCGCATTTGCGTCCTTTTTACCTTTTGCAATATCATTCAACATGTGAAAGAAACTCCAACCATAAGTCGCATGAAAAGCATTCATATTCCGATGTGGCGGATTTTCAGATTCTGCCAACATAAAAACAGGTTTAATAGCATCCAATTCCTCTCTCACCACTGGCCAAAAATCATCAGGCGTAAAAAAGGCTACATCACAACGAAAACCATCAATATTGGACTCACGCACCCAAAATTTCATATCCTCAATCATCGTCTTACGCATCTCAGGATTGTCATAATTCAAATCTGCCACATCTGTCCAATCTGTCAATTTTCCCTCATTATCAGCAGGCACCAATATATTCCCTTCTGCATCTCGATTATAAAAATCTGGATGTTCTTTCGTCCAAATGTGGTCACAACCAGTATGATTTGCCACCCAATCCATGACCACCTTCATCCCCATACCGTGTGCCTCATCGATGATGTCTTTAAACTCCACCAGTGTCCCAAAATTCGGATTAATCCCTCGATAATCAGAAATCGCATAATAAGAGCCCAAAGTCCCTTTCTTCTTTGTTTCACTAATCGGATGCACAGGCATAAACCACAAAATATCCACCCCCATTTCCTTCAAACGCGGCAAATGCTGACGAAAAGCCGAAAAAGTCCCCTCAGGTGTATATTGGCGCACATTCACTTCATAAATATTCGCATTTTTCCACCAGTCAGCAGAGTCGTTTTGCCCAATTTTGTCTTCGGTAGGAGCGGGCTTGTCTTCTTTAGCTCCATTTTGTAAATCACAAGAGTACAAAACGAAAAAACAGAGTAAAATTGAAAATGAAAATTTCATATTGTTATTATTACGAAGCGGCACATCTAATAAAAAGTGTGCCTTTGAATTTGAATTTTATTTTAATTACTGATGTTACGCAGTGAATTAAATTTTAGAGCTTCTAACTTATTTTTTCTTCTTCTTTTTCGTCGGAAAAAGAAGCAGCGACTTTTCAACCCTACGGGATTGAAAAGACAGGTAAAAAATCTAAAATTGCTTATTTTTTGACAATCATTGATAGATAGAATGCAGATAAGTAAGTGACACTATTTATTTGGATAATTTGAAGACATCTTTATTCCGCTATTTTCCTCTTAAAAATAGTTCCGTAGTGCAGACTATGCAACGATTTTTAAAAGAAAACTATCGAAAAAATCTTGCCTTCAAATTTTATCCAAATAAATAACGTCACTTACTTACTTCTACATAACCAATTGAAGTACAGTTAATTATCCAGTAGGTGTCGAAAAATAAGCAATTTTCATTTTTATCACCGTGCCGAAGGCTCACCTTTGTTCTTTTACCATAGGTAAAAGAATAATGTGAAGGTGATAAAAGTGAAAATATGCGTTTTCGACTGTTTTTTGTTTCTTTTTTTCGAAAAAAGAAAAGGTAAAAATTGAAAGTCACAATTGCACTCTAAACATGAGAGTGCGTAATATCACTTAATTAACTTAATACACCACACAATCGATACAAAACCCGCGCCCCAACATTCCCGTCCCAATCCTGACCAATCCCAGCCACCTCACAAAGGTCAAAACCAATAATCTCCCGACTACTCATCCGCAGCTGTCGCAAAAGATAACAAGCCTGCTGAAAATCCAACCCACCAGGCACAGGAGTCCCTGTATTTGGACACAATTCAGGACGCAAACCGTCGATATCAAAACTCACATAAACCCGCTGTGGCAGACTCTCGACTATCTGCTCACAAATAGCCGCAAAAGTCGTCCCACCATACATTTGTGTCTTTATATTTTCATCAAAATGAACAACAACTCGTCCATTCTCCGCTTTAACAACATCTAATTCTTCCTCACAAAAATCACGAATTCCTACCTGTGTCAAGCCTTTTATCTCATTGATTTTCAATGCATTATTGAAAATGGAAGCATGAGAAAAAGTAAAACCTTCATAAGCATCTCGCAAGTCCATGTGCGCATCAATCTGCAAAATACCAAATTCCTCATGATGTTCCGCCAAAGCTTCCAAATATCCTAGTGGCGTACTATGGTCACCACCAACCAAACCAACTTTTTTGCCTGCACCCAACAACTTTTTCGTTTCATCCTTCACCCATCGCTTTAAATTTTCAGAGGTATAATTTATTTCATCTAAAATGCGCTGCATTTTCGGTTTGTCCGTCACATTTCCACCAGCTTCTAAGAATGCGATATACTCTTTTGCCGACTCCCGTAACTCCGAACTTCGCCGCGCCCAATAAGCATTCGTTTCCTTAAAAAATATACCTCGTTTCCAAGCATCAGGTGCAAATAAATCACCTAAATCCAGTTGCGCCGAAGCCTCTAGTATATTTTGTGGACCAGTCGCTGTTCCTTCTCCAAAAGAAACGGTCACATCCCAAGGTACAGGAAAAAGCACAATTTCTGACTCTTCCTCATTAAAAGGTAAGCCGATAAAATTGCCATTATCAAGTCCGACTCCGCTGGGGTTGAAGGCATTTATTTTTTCTTGTTTTGTCATGCGAAAAGCTTGTAAAAGTTGAAGAGTTGTAAAGGTTGTAAGGTTTTCTCGAATTTTGAAATTTTCTCTGAAAAAATTCCCCCTTTTTGGAAAAAATCAAAGGACAATTTCGCTACATTTGCCCCGAAAATGGAAGTACAGTATTTGATACTAATAAAATTACAACCATTACAACTTATTCAACCATTAACAACCTTTTCAAATGTCAAAAGTCCTCATCATCGGTGCTGGCGGCGTAGGCCAAGTCGTGACTTACAAATGCGCGATGAATCCCGATGTTTTTTCAGAAATTATGTTGGCAAGTCGCACGGTTTCAAAGTGTGACAGAATTGCTGCAAGTATCAAAAAAGACTTAGGCTACGATAAAATATCGACTGCTGCCATTGACGCAGAAGATGTACCTGCTTTAGTCGCTTTGATTAAATCTTTTCAGCCCAAAATGGTCATTCATGTGGCGTTGCCCTACCAAGATTTGACCATTATGGATGCTTGTTTAGAAGCAGGTGTACATTACATGGACACAGCGAATTATGAACCAAAGGACGAAGCCAAATTTGAATATTCTTGGCAATGGGCGTATCAAGACCGCTTTAAAGAAGCGGGTTTGACCGCACTTTTGGGTTGTGGATTTGACCCTGGGGTGACGAGTATTTTCACGGCACGTGCTGCCAAACACCACTTTGACGAAATCCATTATCTCGACATTGTAGATTGTAATGGGGGTGACCACGGTAAGGCATTTGCGACCAACTTTAATCCTGAAATTAATATCCGCGAGATTACGCAAAATGGACGTTACTGGGAGAATGGCGACTGGGTGGAAACCAAGCCTTTTGAAATCAAGCAAGTCTTGGACTACCCAAATATCGGAAAGCGCGATTCTTATGTTTTATACCATGAAGAATTGGAGAGTTTAGTCAAAAACTATCCAACGATTAAACGTGCGCGTTTTTGGATGACTTTTGGGCAAGAATACTTGACACACCTGCGCGTTATTCAAAATATCGGCATGGCTGGTATCGAACCCGTGATGCACAAAGGCGTAGAAATTATCCCTTTAGAATTTCTAAAAACAGTCTTGCCTGACCCTGGTAGTTTAGGTGATAATTATGTTGGAGAAACATCCATTGGTTGTCGCATCAAAGGCATTAAAGACGGTAATGAACGCACTTATTACATCTGGAATAATTGCAGTCACCAAAAAGCATTTGACGAAACAGGTACACAAGGTGTAAGCTACACTACAGGTGTTCCTGCGATGCTTGGCGCAAAAATGATATTAACTGGTCAATGGTTAAAACCTGGTGTTTTCAATGTCGAAGAGTTTAATCCAGACCCGTTTTTAGCGGAATTGGGCGAACAAGGCTTGGAATGGCACGAGCGTTTTGATATTGATTTAGAAGTCTAAAAGGAGTTGTGCGTTGTGGGTTGTGAGTTTTCGCCTCCCGCAGTTCACAACTCACAACTCACAACTCATGCACTCTATTCCTTCCCCTTCCTACGTGCTAGAAATGGCTAAACTCCGTAAGAATTTGGAGTTGATGCAGTCCGTTGCGCAGCGTGCGGATGTGCAGATTATTTTGGCTTTAAAAGCCTTTTCTTTTTATCCTGTTTTTCCATTTATAAAGCAATATTTGCATGGAGCGACAGCGAGTTCTTTGTTTGAAGCTCGTTTGATTAATAAAGAAATGGGCGTAAAAGCGCACACCTATAATGTGGCTTATATTCCTTCGGAGTTTAAGGAAATGATGTCCTTGAGTAGCCATTTGGTTTTTAATTCTATTGGACAATATGAGCGTTTTCGTCCGCAGATTGAAGCTTATGCTGAGCCAATTTCTTGTGGTATTCGTTTTAATCCTGAATACTCTACGGTGGAGACGGATTTGTATAATCCAGCGGCGGCAGGTTCGCGCTTGGGAGAAACGATTGAGGCTTTTTTGGAGGAATTACCTGCGGGAATTGAAGGTTTGCACTTTCATACATTATGCGAAAGTAGTTCCTTTGATTTGGAAAAGACCTTAGAGGAAGTTGAAAAGAAATTTGGTCATTTCCTATCTCAACTCAAATGGCTAAATATGGGTGGCGGACATCTTATGACGCGCGCAGATTATGACACCGACCATTTGGTGAAATTATTAAAGAATTTTAAGGCGAAATATGACTTAGAAATCATTCTCGAACCTGGTAGTGCTGTCGCTTGGCAAACAGGTTTTTTAGAATCCACCATTTTAGATATTCACAATAGTAAAGGCATCAAAACAGCCATTTTGGATGTTTCATTTACTGCACACATGCCCGATACTTTGGAAATGCCTTATCGCCCGAAAATACGCGGGGCGACTGAACCAGTAGAAGGAAAACCGACTTATCGAATCGGTGGCGTGAGTTGCTTGTCAGGTGATTTTATGACAGAATATTCTTTTGAAAAAGAATTGCAGATTGGCGACCGCTTGATTTTGGAGGATATGATGCATTATACAACCGTGAAAACAACGATGTTTAATGGCGTGAAGCATCCTAATATTTGTATTTTGCGAGAGAATGGGATTTTGGAGATTGTGCGGGAGTATGTTTATGAGGATTATTTGCGGAGAATGGGTTGAGTTGGTTATTGGTTAATAGTTATTGGTTATTTGTGCGTTTACTTGATTTTTGTTGGTGATAAGTTTGTCCGTTAGCTTTTCTAAATAACATTCATCCCAAACGCACCCGATAAAAGTCAATAATAACCTGAAAAACACCCAATATCTCTTCAATATCACCCAAGTAATACTTCTTATTGTCAATTGTTAATTTGTCTCCTTCTAACTTTAAAAATATCCAATCATCTGCGGTTGTGACACAGCCATAGATTTTCTCAATGTCTTTTCCTTCTGCTTTATTGTAATATTTCGCTCCTAACATTTGGGCTGCGCATTGTGGAATGCCTACTTCTACGTCATTTTTTTTGGCTTCTACGATAGTAAATAAAGGCGTATTAATGTCGAAGGTTCCGACATTTTTAGACAAAATAAAATCACACTCTCCTGACAAACCCCTCTCTTTATCTGCATTAAGATAATCACCAGAGTAGATAGTGAAAAACTGTTCATTCCTCTTCATCAAATCAAGTAAAATTGGCATGATGATTAATTCTGACTTTGCTTTTTCACTTCTAACAGGTAAAATACGGGCTAAATCTAAAGCCTTTTGAAGGTCTTTACTGACTACAATAGTTGGAACTTCTCCAAATAAGCTTTCAACTTGATTTGAAATTCCAAATTTCTCTCGTAAATCTTTGAAGGTAAAATCGCTGTATGCCATACTTATCTAATTTATAAACGAATATACTAATTTTAACTGGCACTCACAAAAAGACGACCAAGGCAGCTAAAGCAGCCGGTACATTAGGGCAACAAACTCTCACACAACCACTTCGCCAGCGCCTCCCGATTACTCGCATAAACCACTCGTTTCTGGTCAAAAGAATTGCGGATATTCCCCAACTCAATGTATGCCGCCACAGGCTTAATTTCACGTAACATGTGTAAATCTCTGCCCGTCACCGTACCATGATATTCTCCATTGGCTCTGTATTTCTTGTATTTTGACTCCATAGTTTTATGGAGTTCTTTAGCAAAAGTCTTACTTGCTTGGCTGGCAGGAGTGTGGTAGAAAAACAAGTCCGTTTGCTGCTTTTTATTTCGACTATCGACATGCACCATTATCGCACGCTGATAACTAACACCTTGTTTTTTATGCTTTTCGTAGAGTTTATTTATAGCATTAGAGCGCTGAAATAAACGCGGTTTTTGTTGACGATATATTTTTTTATTGCCCCAAACTTGCTCATCATAATCACATTTCAAATACTTCTCATCCCGTATTCCATCATTAGGGTCACGAACAATCATGTAAGCCGTCGCGCCATGTTCCACCAATTTTCGTGTCAATCTCAATGCTACGTCATAAGCATATTCATCCTCACACAATTGATTTTTTCCTTGCTTGCCAATCGCCCCAGGGTCAGGACCACCATGTCCACTCACAATGTAATAAACACGACCTCGCAATCTATTAGAAACCAAAGGCACCTTCTGATATTTCTTCCCAAAAATCGGATAAATCCGCCCTTTCCCCATGTCATTCGTCATACTCGCTTGAGACTCCGCAATGATGACGCGTTCGGGTTCTTCATTAGGTGGTGGCGGATTTTTGACAGGAGAAACGGTTGTAGATTTTGCTTTTGGGCAATGAAATTCATGATAAGGCACCCATAAATTACGGTCATTTCTAAAATCTTTTGCCCGATTTTTATCCTTCAACATTTTCTCATTATATCCCTCTATACGTTTTGCCAAATCCCAATCATCCTGACCAATCGTAGAGCGTATTGTGCGACCATTGTATTTATACAAAATCACAGGAATTTTATAATAACGACCAATGACCAAGCCCGTCTTGGCAGTCATGTTATTCAATTTGAAAAATTGATTGATATTGCAAGCATAATCCGCTAAATCATAGCGACGAAGAAGAGAAAACGCACCATCACCTGGTTTTGCAGGCACTTTATGATAGCGGTAATCTTCCGCATTCAAGAGGAATGCAGAAAAACAAAGAACGAGTATGGCGATGAGTCTTTTAGTCAAATTTTTATTCGTTTTCTCTATGGGCAAAAATAGGAATTCTTTCTTTAATTATTGACAAAAGGAAGCAAAACAAATATGGAAACAGTTATTTGAACCATTCACATTATATTTGTCCCAAATATGGC
>CAZQTE010000045.1:19288-21073 GCA_964595615.1 uncultured Saprospiraceae bacterium | reverse complement strand
CACAATATTAAATCAAATAAATTACAAAATCAATAAAAATAAACAAAAAGGTTAATTTTGCTTTAGTTTGAAACAATTTTTTAGCTACAAACAAATTGAGATTAATCGTGAAGAAAAGGAACTAATTCATATAGAATGCCGCTTATAATCTTGGAAATTTATTATTTGAAAAGAAATTCACAATGGAAAAATGTCTAATCTGCGAGAGAGAATTAGGAACTGAAAATATCTCCAAGCATCATCTAATCCCCAAATCAAGAGGAGGAAAACATACAGATACTGTTTTGATACACAATATTTGTCATCAAAAAATACATTCCTTGTTCACCGAAAAAGAATTGAAAGAGGAATATCACACTATTGATAAATTGACAGCTCATGAGGAGATGCAGAAATTTATCAAATGGGTTTCAAAAAAGAGCAGCAACTTTTACCAACGAAATAAACGGAAAAAGCGCTTCTGATTCTACTTGATAATTTTATAAGTATTTTCTTCCAAATGAAGCATGTAAGTTCCTTTCAGAAAATGAGAAAAGTCAATGCTCGTCTGATTATTAAAACGAGTTTCATATATTTTCCTACCTAAAATATCAGTTAAAATTAAATCATGAGTTCCCGAAAATTCTACCTTTAGAAAATCAGAAACTGGATTAGGGAAAATAGAGATAAGAGCTTCGTCAAGTTGTGGATTAGTTACATCTACAACATAATTTGTACAATAAGTCCTCACTGCCAGTGTTTCATCAATCACAAAAGGATTGGGTAAATCGTTCTGATATCCTGCAATTTGATAAGTTCTATCTATTTCCAAGTCATTAATTGGGTCTGCAAGATGCCATTCACAAAGCGTCTCTCTTTGAGCTTCAAAAAATAGAGGGTCGGCTTCAAGTGCTTCCGTTTTATACATCGTGTAAAAATAAAAAATAGACCGAGCGACATTTCCTTTATGGTCTTCGCGAGGTTCAAAAAATCCATTTTTTCGTTCGCTGTAAGCATCTTTATTGACCGTTGGGATATTACTTGTAACCTCTGTTTTAAAATACCAATTATCCGTTTGATTATCTTCAATATTAGCAAAAGGCAAATTGCCACGAGCACTATTGACGCCTGTGCGCACTGGGTAAATATGATGCATATCAGAGTGTGCATTCCCATTATCTTCATCCGCGCCTTTGCTTTGAGGATAAGTGTGTTCTGCATTTATTCCATTGGTAGAGGCATTCATATATAAATGAATAGAAGGGTCTACACCTTGAGGTAGGTAAAGAGCATGACCAGTATATACACAATAAACAGTATCGTTGATGTTGTCAATTTCACCATACATAACATCACGCGCTTCGCCATAATCAAGAACAAACAATGGTTTGTAATCCGTTGCAACAGCTTCACGTAAAGCACCTCCTGATAGATTTGGATAAATTTGTTGCCCTTGTAGTAGAACAGGGAAAAATAGTAGGATTATAAATTCTTTCATTTGCTAGTTAATAGTTGCGAGAGACCTGTACACGAAGCCAGTATCAAGGCTTGTATATCAATTTGAAATTATGACTTAAGGGGGGGAGGTTAATTTTGAGGATAGACAATTGCTTTAACAGCAATTTTTGTGCTAATCAGGGTTTGAAAGGAACGGAATAGTGAAAGAGAGGAAGAAGTGATAAATAAAGAAAACAAAAGGAAGCAACGATTAACGTTACTTCCTTTGTTTGTGGTCCCACTTGGGCTCGAACCAAGGACCCCCTGATTATGAGTCAGGTGCTACTAACCAACTGAGCTACAGGACCG
>CAZQTE010000045.1:0-19188 GCA_964595615.1 uncultured Saprospiraceae bacterium | reverse complement strand
ATTATGAACGCAAAACTACATATTTGCAGTTCCCTTTGCAAGTAGAAATTAAATCTTTTATGAAAAAAGTTAAAAATATTATCTTTGACTTCGGCAATGTCCTACTGAATTTGGACATGAAGGCAACTGAAAATCAGTTAGTTGCGCTCTTGGGAGGGCATTATAAATTTTTTGAAGAAAAAAATGCATATCCGACTTTTTTTGAAGATTATGAGGTTGGAAAGATGAATGAGGAGGCATTTTTGACAGGATTGCAAAAAATGGCAGCTGAAAATCCGAGTCAGACAGATTTGAAAGCGGCTTGGAATGCCATGCTTTTAGATTTGCCTGCTGCGCGTTTGGAGATGTTATTGCGATTAAAGGAAAAGTATCGTGTTTTTTTGTTGAGTAATACCAACAAGACGCACATTGATTACGTTATGAAGTATCTGGAAACAGAATATGGTATTACGGATTGGGATACGCGCTATTTTGAAAAAGTGTATTATTCTCACTTGGTCAAGATGCGAAAACCTAATACCGATATTTATAATTTTGTCTTAGAAGACGCGGGGATTAATGCGGAAGAAACACTTTTTATCGACGATAATCCTGCTAATATAAAAACTGCCGCCGCACTAGGCTGGCAAATAATTTTGCATAATGACGGTCGAGATATTACGACTGTAATGCAGATTTACTAAAATTAAAATAATGCATAAGTTTACACTCTTTTTGTTTGGATTACTATTAATTTCTTGTGGAGAAACGACTCCTGCAACTCAAACCGCAGCTGACACAGCAACTAAGACAGAGGAGGCTATTCCAGCAACAAAGCAAGATGCTTTTGAAAAAATAAAGGCTGAGATGGCGACGACGGAGAAGGATTTTGAAGGAGTTGAAATGCTTCCAAGTATAGATATTTCTGTTTTAGAAAATTTGTGGGCAAATTGTGATTATGTAGATTATGTCTATTATGAATTACCAATTAGTGCGAGTTTAGATAATCAAAATTCTATTAGATCATCTATTCAACATATTGCTGAAAATCCAGCTGCAAAAATAAATGGGTGTAAAGCAATTGGGCGCGTATTTTATCAGGTGAAAGGCGAGAATGTATTGCAAGGAGACATATTTTTTGAACGAGGATGTACTTACTTTCTTTGGTTAGATAGTAAAGGAAAATATTTTGCAGGAAACGTAATGATGGATTCTGCCATGAAGTTTTTTGCAAGTAATATTCAAGCTGCTAGCGGGAAAGTTCCTACTCAGAATTAATCTACTAAATGAAGAAAATTGCAGTTATAGACCTTGGGACAAATACTTTTCATTTGTTGATAGTAAATCCAAGTATGGATGGTTCTTTTACCGAACTATATCGTGAGCGTAAGTACATTAAGTTAGGAGAGAATGGTGTAGAAAAAATAGGCGAGGCTCCTTATGCTAGAGGCGTGAAAGCCCTTTTGGAATTTAGCCAAATTTTAGAGAAGTATGCGGTCGATGACATTCGTGTATTTGGAACGGCGGCACTACGAACGGCTTCTAATGGAGTTCAATTTGTCTCTGAAATAAAGGAAAAGACGAACTTAGATATTACACTCATCAGCGGAGATGAAGAGGCGCGTCTTATTTATCTTGGTGTGCGCCAAGCGATTTCTTTCGGTTCAGATATCGGGATGATAATGGATATTGGAGGAGGAAGTGTAGAGTTTATTATTGCTGATGCAGAAAAGATTTATTGGGCGCAAAGTTTTCCTGTTGGTGTATCTGTTTTGAAAAATACATTTCATGAAAATGAGCCAATCTCACCCGCAGAAATCGACAATGTAAGAAAACACTTAAGCCAAACTCTAGAGCCCTTAAAAGAGGTGCTAAAGGACTATCCGGTTAATAATCTCATAGGTGCTTCGGGGACTTTCGATGTTTTGGAAATGATATTGGTTAAGGAGAAAATATCAGACTTCCATTCCGAAATAAGTGCAGCTGATTTTGAGCCTCTGTATCAAAACTTTCTAAAGACAACGCTAGAGGAGAGGTTGCAAATGCCTGATTTACCACGTGACCGGGCGGACATGATTATTGTTGCTTTAATTTTGATTGATTACATTGTAGACTTAGCTAAAATTGAAAAAATAACCATTTCTGCTTACGCGATGAAAGAAGGAATGCTCTCAGAAATGAATGCATAAAATAAAAATGGTTTGAGCTGTCTAAACAACTCAAACCATTTCTATTTTACTCGAAGGTCAAACTATTTATTCGCAAACAAGTTCAACTTCTTCCTTTTTTGCCTTGTAGTATAACTCACAACAATTTTCCTCCGTTAAAAAAGATTGAGCAACACGTTGAATGTCTTCAATTGAGACTTTTTCATAATGCTTTATTTCTTGATTTGTCAATTCTACATTTCCTAGTAGTTCATAGAATGCTAAATTCATAGCCTTATTCAAAACATTCGTTTCTGCAAAAACCATTGTACTTTCAATCTTATTTTTAACCTTTTCTAACTCCTCTGCTTCCACAAGTTCTGCTTTGATTTTATTTAATTCTTCCCAAATTGCACTTTCTGCTTGTTCTAAAGTCACACCTTCAGAAGGTTTTCCTTCTACTACAATTAAACCTGGATCTATACTTCCTGTCACGTAACAATCGATTGAGGTAAATAACTGCTGCTCTTTCAATAAACGGCGGTATAAGCGAGAAGAGCTGCCATTACATAAAATATCAGAAAGTAAGTCAATCGCATAATAATCTTTATGGAGTCTTTCTGGAATATGGAATGCCAAATAAATGGCATCAACAGGCACACTGGCTTCTTGGATTTTCTTCTCTAAACGCAATTGTGGCGGCTCAATCGGCAAACGTCGCTCAGGAATATTCCCCTTAGGAATATCTCCAAACCACTTTTGCACCATTTCCTTGATTTCATCCATATTTACATTACCCGCAATACTTAGAATCGCATTATTTGGACGGTAATATTTGAAGAAGAAATCTTTAACATCTTCCATTGTCGCGTCTTCAACGTGCTTTGGAATTTTACCAATAGTCGGCCAGTTATAAGGATGAACTTTGAATGCCATTTCTGACAAATGATGCCAAACGTCGCCGTAAGGTTGATTCAAACAAGTCTCTTTAAACTCTTCAATAACCACTTTACGTTGAATGTCTAAAACCTCTTGGTCAAAGTTTAAACTCATCATTCTGTCGCTTTCCAGCCACAGAGCAGTCTCGATATTGCCTGATGGCAAAAGAGTATAAAAATTAGTGATATCGTTATTGGTAAAAGCATTATTTTCTCCGCCCGCATTCTGGATGGGTTCATCAAAATCTGGGATGTTGGCAGAGCCACCAAACATCAAATGCTCAAATAGATGTGCAAAGCCTGTTTTGTCAGGACTTTCATCTCTTGCTCCTACATTATAGAGCACATTTATGGCAGCCATTGGAGTGCTATTGTCTTCATGTACGATGACGCGCAAACCATTTTCTAAAACAAATCTTTCGTACTTAATCAAAGAAATATATTGTCTGAAGATTTTAGATTTTAGACATTAGATGTTAGACAACATCTCTATCTTGATATCTAGAATTACAATTTGCAGAAAATTATAATAATAAATCTATTTTTTAAAAGTTGAAACCATGTCTTTTATTTTCTTAAAAAATAAAAGACATAATCATTCATAGCACAAAGGTAAAACCTTATTATGACTATTTACTTATTAACACACGGAAACGCAAAATGGTTATATTATTTAGAATCACCAATAACTAACTACCAACTTTTCCCCAGTGTCTCATCCAGTTTTGTCACCCGTACATCTACACGACGATTTTTACTTCGACTCTCCTCAGAGTCATTTGCTGTCACAGGCTTTGAGCCTCCTAACCCGACTGCTTCAATTCTATTAGCATCAATTCCCTCATTTATCAAGTATTCTCGAACAGCTTGTGCGCGCTCTTCTGATAAACGACGCAATTCGTTAGCTTTTCCATTATTATCGGTATGACCTTCTACTAATATTTCCATAGTGGAATATTCTTTTAATAGGTCAGCTAATCCGTCTAGGGCATTAAATGACTTCTTTAAAATTAATGATGTAGAGCGTTCAAAATAAATTGGATTGACACTAACTTGAGCGTTTATTTCCATAGGGTCAAGGATTAAGTCAAATTCGTAATCCTTAAAATAATAAAAATCTTTTTTGAATATCAAGCGGCGTGGGTGCGCGAAGAAACCTTCTTTTTGGGCAACAAATTTATGCTCTTCTCCTTTTGGGATACTCATTCTAAATGTACCATCGGCGGAAGCATAAAAACTTTTGTAATTTTTTGCAGCAGCAGGTCCGAAGAATAATTGTGCTGGAATAATATCTCTTGTGGCAGAATTAATAATTCGACCTTTGACTGTTATTTCAGTTTGTGGTTCAGGTTTTTCTAATCCTACTCTGAATATATCACTCGTTCCATCTCGTGTTGAAGTGAAGTATAAAAAACCTGTTGCAGCATTGAAATAAGGTTGACTATCATCAGCAGATGAATTAATTGGTGATTTAAGCAGAGAGGCTGTAGACCAATTTTGCCAAGAGTCATCTAATCTTCGGACAGAGTAAATATCATTTCCTCCTAAACCAGGACGATTAGAAGAAAAATAAAGTGTCTTCTTATCTTCGGAAAGTTGCGGAGTTGTTTCGCGGTAGTTGGAATTAACGCCAATCCCCAAATTTTTAGGCGTACTCCATTTTTGTTCTCCTTCTTTAAAAGAAACGTATAAGTCATTAGATCCAAAACTATCTTCTCTCTCTACAGATAAAATTAATACCTCCCCATCTGTACTCATGGTAAAGTTTACTTCTTCACTTTGAGTGTAGTAATTTCCGATAAATATAGGTTCTGGAAAAGACCAAGTTCCGTCTGCATACAGACGTGTACGCGAAAAACCCTGTTTCATGCCACCTTCTTTTTTGAATTGATTGATGACAATAAACTCATCTGGTTCAGGCGTTAAGGCACAGATGCTATTGGGTAGTGCGTTATTTAATGGCATACCCGGATGATGAACAGAGTCAAAGTAGTCATCAATACTTTCTGCAACCCATATATCTTGATTGAAAACAGAGTTTGTAGGACTATTGATATGTGTACCTGATAAATCTGCATAAGCTTCTCGCAATTTTGCATCATACTGAGCTGGAGCAGTTTGACTCACATCACTCCCATTAAGAATTAGAGTTCTGTTAAAGTTGGGATGTGAAACTATTGTGTAATAAAGTGTTCTTCCATCACGTGACACGACTGGGGAAATCTCATTATATTGAGCAGAATTCACTTTTGCATTCAATTTTTCAATCCGCATCTTTTGAGCAGATAAATTGAATGAAATGAAAAAGAATAAAAATAAGTGTAATCGGAACATCGGTTTATTTAATCAATGATAATTTCTTGGTAGAATCTTGGGGTAGTTTCTTAGAGCTTAGTATTGAAAATGATTTGGATAATCAACGAATTAATAACGCAATAACTAAACCATATCTTATCTTTTAGTACAAAGTTACATTAGAGTATTTATCTATGCGATTAAATGTTCAATGAATTTCAGAAGAAAATCCGGTTTGCCTTATCTTTTTTCAAAAAATCAAAACAAAATTTTCTTTTAGTGCTGATTTTTTGATAGAAAAACTGTACTTTTGCGTCCGTTTTACTGAAATGAAGAAACTGAAAGAATATACAATACCAATAAGCGGCTTAAAAGAAGGCGTGCATCAGTTTGATTTTCAAATAGATAGCACATTTTTTGAGCATTTTGAAGCTTCACCAATCGAGAAAGCAAACCTACGGGTCGATTTCTATTTTGATAAGCAGCCGAGTATGTATGTCTTGATTTTTGAAGTAAACGGAAAAGTTTCAGTCGAATGCGACCGATGTTTAGAAGAATTTGAGATGCCTGTAAAATCATCTAATACGCTGATAGCAAAATTTGATGCCAGCGAAGCAGATGATGCAGATATTATTCATATTCCAAAAACAGCAATCGAGATTAAGGTTGCCGAATTCATTTATGAGTTCATCGTTCTTTCTGTTCCACTTATGAAAAAGCATGAAGATGCAGGCGAAGAATGTCCTGAGGATGTTTTTGAGTATTTGGATAAAGAGGAAGACGCGGCAGACGAAACACCAAATAATAATCCTTTTTTAGATGCTTTGAAAGATTTCAATGGCAATTAAAAAAGTGGAATTATAGAAAATATTTTTTAGACAACTGATAAAGGCAATTCCAACGACTAAAATAAAGTCGGTTTTTATCGGATTAAATTTATGAAAAATGGCACATCCTAAGAGTCGGATTTCAAAGCAACGCAAGCGCAAACGTCGTACGCACTATAAAGCTACACACGCGCAAATCGCTACCTGTGCAACTACAGGTGAAAAGCACCAATACCACCGTTCTTACTTCGATGATGAAGGGAACATGTACTACCGTGGTAAGGTCTTAATTGGCGCAGAAGAGTAGGGAACTGTTCTTTTTTGCTGAAAAGATATACAAAAGCTCTCATCCTTGTTGGATGTAGGGCTTTTTGTGTTTCCTATAGGGTATTTTAAATTTGATATTTTGAGATAAAAAAGCTGACTGCAAAAATATTTCATTTACAGTCAGCAGACCTAATCTACAAAAATTATTCTTTAGTTTTTGAGTGCAAAGGAAGGATAGCTATTATCAATCCCGTAGTACTGATAAAGGGTTATCTTTAGAGTTTAAAAATTAATTTTGAAACGATAGTCTCGGAATATAGAGTAGGAAAAAGCTGACTGAGAATTATTTCAGTCCCAGCCAGCAGACCTAATCTACAAAAATTACTCTTTAGGAACGCGTCAAAAATAAATTACCATTAGACTTGTTTGCAAATAACTAACACATATATGAAAATATCTTTATTCCGCTATTTTCCTTTAAAAAAGTAAGTCCGTAGAAGGACTATGCACTGATTTTTTAAAGAAAACTATCGAAAAAATCTAAATTTCATATACGTATTCCTTATTTACAAACAAGTCTATTCTTGACAAGACCTTTTGCCCCTCATTTACACTTTGAAAATCCTTATGTAGCTTGGCTATACGCGGTTTCCAAAACTTGTCCCGACGCTTTGCTCGGGAGCCCAAATGAGGAACAAAATTTCTTTCTCAAGAATATCAATCTATTTCTGTCGTGTTCCTGAGGGAAATATTGTGCATCAAGCCCCGCGAACTTGCGCCCGCCGCAAGCGACGGACACAAGATTTCGGGAAATGTCTAATCTTAAATAGTAGTCTGTAGTCAAAAATCGAAAGTCTAAGAATCTCGAGTTCAACTACCAACCTTCAACTTATTTCTGCATCGCTGCTGCACGACTTCTAAAGTTAGAAACCATTTGCGTCGTTGCAGATTGCAATTCAAAAGAACCATTTGGCATTTTGACAATGCGTTCTTTATCTTTCATACCTAAGACTTCTGCATTATACGGCTCGTAACTTGAGTAAGTGCTGAGGATGCCATTTTTGTAATTGAAGAAATAGTAGTTACCACCAGGAGAAGTCATTAAGACAGTGAATTGGTCGTCACCATTTGCAGGCATTTTGAATTCAACCGCACCTTTAATCATCTTGTGATATCCTTTTGTTTCGATTGCAGCCAATCCTAATTCTTTCTTTGAAGAAATAAATGATTGATAATCAGCATCCCAAGTCATTTCTAATTCTGTCAAAAGGAAGTTGAAGTCACAATCTTCGACAGGAATTCCGAAAGTATTTCCTTGGCGTAATTGCTGCATACTTTGTGGTAATTTCTTCGGGTCACTTACTAATTCGGTTAAGACAGTTTCGTAAGTTTCCGTGTCTTGATAATGAATTGGACGACCTTCAAAACTTGCAGATTGGAAGTCCGTCGCAATCATGCTTTTCAATTCTTTTGGCAAACCAAACTGTAGGGCAACTGCGACTTTTGCACTTAGATTATCATTCGCTAATTCAGTATTTGTCAATTCGCCTTCTGATAAGCCAGATTTGATAACACCAACAGTTGTAATATTTGGTCCTTTTAAATTTGTAGCTAAATTCAAAGTCCCCTTTCCTTTAAGAGAACCATCCTTTTCATTAAAAATAACTAAGTTCCCTTTCGCATCTGAATTCATAACCTTTAAGCTGTCACCCACTACAAATTCTCCTTTTTCTGCATTGTAATACGTCATGCCGTCCACATCAATAAAAGCGTGGTCTTTGCGACTTGCCAATGGCATCATCAAGCGAGAATAATGCTGACGCGTTTCCTGATTGATGTAAATTCCTGTGTGTACGCGTTGACCGTCTTTATCTTTTGGTTTATTTAATTCTAAACGCAAATCATTTTTATCTGCGCGACAATCGAGGTAGAAGTAGCGCGGATTTGCTAAGGCTGCTGATTTGAATTGAGCATAACCTTTGTAACCTAAATCAGGAGTAGAGGAACGTAATTCGACACCTCCAGAGAAAGTAAAACCTTCGCCCATTAAGAAAGAAGTGCTTTCTCCCACAACTGCTTCTGCTACTGTTTCGATTTTATTATCTGTACGTTTGCCGACGCGTTGTCCGACGATACTCGTGAATGGAATCTCTTGTTTGACATCTCCAATATTGTAATCGTAGAAACCTTTTCCTGTGAATTTATCTTTGCTGTGAATCTGAATAGTCGCGCGTTTGATTTCGTGGTATTTATTCTCGCGACTGGCAAGAATACGCGCATCTTTTAATTCTTCCATTTTTCCTTCAGGGAGAACAGTGACATTCCCTTCATTTGGATAAACAAAAGCGTCTGCAGACTCAATGAATGGCACGCCACCGATATTTAGACGACCTGTTGGGAAGTCATATTGACCTGTTGCACCTTCAAAAGTAAGTTCCTTTTGCTTGCTATCTGTAGATTTGAAAGTACCTAATTGACCTTCCTCGGCGATGAATGTGATGTTCTTTTTACCTAAGTTCCATTCAAATTCATTCAAGCTTGTTTCGTACTGATTATGTGGCATAGTCGTTACAGCATCTTTGTCATTTGCTTTGAAATTTCCGAATTGCTTTTCGAAGTCCATAACCCCAGACACATTCTTTGTATCGAAAGCCAATGCATCTGTCTCTAATGCTTTGATTTGAAGATTTGTCGTATCTGCTTGTACAGAGTAATGCCCAAAATCAAAAAGTTTAGAGTCCATTTCTCCTTCATCCCATTTGAATTTTCCTTTTCCTTTCAAACCACCTGGCGTGTAAATCAAAGTGCCGTCAACGGTATGCTTAGTTTCTGCAAAAACATCGAATGATTTTTCCTTAGATTGTACATACATACTATCTGCATACGGCTGCCAATTGATACTTACATTTGCACCATTAACACGTGGTAATCCAGCTGTTCTATCTTCTTCCAAATCAAAATTTCTTGCAGAACAGATTAAATTGTCTGGACGGAAAATGATGTCTTCAGAGCTAATATCTGTTTTTTCGTAAGACAAATCTCCTTTCCCTTTCAGCCCCGCATTACTCAAGACCATATCTCCTTTGAAATTACCTTTCTCTTTGAAAATATTGTAACCTTCTGTTGGTGCTGTTGTCGTAAAACCTAAAGATTTATCTTCTTGTAGGCGTAGCGTTTCCTCAAATTCTGGGAAAATACCAGCCGTAACCATTTTACCTTTTAATTCAAATTGCTCTGGTGTAATCTGACGTAATCCTTGAAAGAAAAATGGCTCTAATTCAAAGAAAAACTCGTCACGAGGGTAGGCATCTCCTAACTTATTATCTTGGTCGTAGAATACGAACGAACTACCTTTACTTTTAAAAGAAGGGAAAATCGTTAAATCTTCGCGACCTGATTTGTTTGCTGGTGCGTCAATGAGTACAGTACCCGCAGCATGCTCGATGCGTGAACCAATCGCGAATGCATCTCCATTTGGCTGTGGTAAGTAAAAATCTAAGAAGCGAATCGAATCAGATTTAATCCAGAATTTTTCATAGTCAAAATTGTATTCTGAACCAGTCAAAGTGGCAAAACCAGCATATAGTGTTCCGTCGAAATCTACTTTACGATTTTCGCCAATTTCCAAAGTTTTTCCTGTAGGAATTGCGGCTACTTTCTGTCGATTACTAAATTCAACTTGTTTGACACCTCTGAGTTTCATTTCTTGTTTATTGAAATCAATCTCAGCATTTCCACCTCCAACAACAGATTTCATTTTCAGTACATCAAAATCTCTTTTCCCTGCGTGAACTTCAGCATAACGGAAAACTTTATTATAAATAATGACACGATTTTCTTTCGAGAAGAAACGAATGAAGCCGTTTTCTTCTAAATCGAAAAGTAGAGATTGAATATTTGCTACATCAAAATTTGGATTGAAATGTTTCGCAACTGCGTCTGCACTCAAGTCTTTTCCTTCTTTTTCTGCGAGTGTCATCAACTTGACGATAGGATTGTAATCCGCTACGTTTTGAATACGACGAATGTATTTTTCACTGTAAAAATCTTCTGACTCAATCAAAACTGTTTGACTACCCGCACCGCTTTTGATACGCGTTTCATTGACCATTAATTTTTGTTCTAATGGATACCAGTTTAACTTATCTGTATTGATATAAACTTGGTGATAGGAGTCAAAGAATGGTGCTTTAGAAATAGCTTTCTTACCTGTGCTAAGAGCTAAGAAATTTCTTTTAATATCTGATTTTGAGTTAATACCAGGGTGGTAAATAGAGTCTTGACCAAAGTACAAGACAGCTTCTACGTTTTTAGCATTCACAAACTCTTCATCGTCTAGGGTGAAATAGTCTCCTGCCAAGCGGTAAGTAACTTTCCCCGCTTTGTCACGGTGCGTCAAACTACAAGTCTCGCCTTCATTTGCTGAGCCTTCGACCTTTACACCTTCCAATTTAAAACCACCTTCATAAACCAAACCTTCGCCCATGTTAAGAGTCACGGATTCATTGCTTGATTGGAAACGAGGGTAAGAAGATTTACGACTTCCGCTAACAGCCAATATTTTATCTTTGAATTGACCGACGACGACCTTATTTCCAAAGAATTTTGGATAGCTTAATTTAGCGTTCTCAGCTTCATAATGACCATTTGCCATATTGATTTCGTAATTGCTCAATTCTGCTTCTGCGTCGATGTTTTTACTAATACGACTCCAGCTAACTACGCCGCCTTGACCAACCCATTTGTTTTGTAGAGGGTAGAATCTGCCTGAAGTCCCTTTAATGGAAATTTCTAAATTCTTTTTGACAGCGGTTAAGTCTGTTTCTAAATATTTGATGACAGGTTCATTTTGTTCCCAAAGAACTGCAGGAGTAGGAGCATTAGCAGCCCAATCAATGCCTCCTTTCGCTTTGTGTAAAGCTTTGCCATTAAAAAGTTTTTGCGAGAATATGAGATAAGATTTATACTTTCTGAATTCAGCCTTATTTAAGTCTGTTAAAAAATGACCTAAGGTTTCGTGCCAATCCATGAAGTTATCCTTACCAACTTGATTGAATTTCACAACATTCAAACCCTTTAAGTACTCTGTGTAGTAAGGTGCGGCAGACATTTTGTTTTCGCCCATTTTATTACAGATTTCGACAATTTCACCAAACTCTGGGTCTGTGAATTTATTATTTTGAACCTGTCCTGCGAACTTTTCAAAAAGTATAATGTGGTCTTTGTTTTTTGTACCTTCCATAAATACCCGGAGTTCATCCAAGAATTCACTTCTACTAGTAGAGAATACAACCGTCTCTGGATTGTTAAATCCTGAGAAGAGGAGGAAGAGGAAGGCGACGAATGTAAGTTTTGAAAGTGTTTGTAACATGATTTTTTAATTTGTAGATTAGTAATAGGCATAGCTATCCCATTAGGAGATGTGACAACATGCCTGTATTTATGATGTTATATTTAGTGTCTGTTATTCGTGACTAAGCATAGAAGTATTGTTAGAATGCATGCGCATACATTCTTGATTATGTTTGATTTTTACAAAATTTTAATGTTATTTTTAAAATTAAGGCATAGAAAGCCCGTCAATAATGAAACATCATTACAGTAATAAAAATCAAGCATAGCAATCCTAGCTATACTATGGTGAGTACAGAGGAATCGTGCATTTTATGATTTTACTTAATTTTTTACGATTTTTTAATGTTATTTTTAAAGTTAAGGCATAGAAAGCCCGTCAATAATGAAACATCATTATAATCATGAAAAATTAAACATAGTTATCTAGCCTGTACCACTATGAGTACAGAAAAGAAGCAATCCAGCATTGTTAGTCTGAGTATTTATTTCGGTGAAGTTGAAAGGCTCAGTAAGGGAATAATTGTGTAAAATCCTTACAAGTCTTTATTTATTAGTAGATTAGGAATTCAAAAAAATATTAATACGTTTAAGTCTTAATATTGCAAAGCCGTCCACTACACATGAAATTCATCAGACAGAAAATCGGTTTATTTAAAGTAAGTCCAAAAAGAAAAATCGGAATAAATAGGTTAGTCGCTACTATATAGAGGATAGACAAGTTAATACAGAAGGTATTCAGAAAAGCTTTTAATGATTAACTGAAACAACTAATTAAGTTGAAAAACTCTGCACAGACGCACATATATGAAAGTTGAACTTTCATATTGCTATTGAGGCAAAACCTATTTGTTTTGGAATAATAGTTATTGAGGTACAAATTAAAGTCTTTTATATATAATAAACAAATTAAAAAAGCCAAATACCGATATGCAGGTACTTGGCTTTTTCAACTTTAGTGATAAGCGTAGTAATACGGGGTACAATCTGATTTTTAATTCATAATCAAAATCTTAGCAACCACCGCATCCGATTGATTCAAATTAGAAGTACGCGCACTTAAAACCAAGTAAACACCTGAAGCCGCGCGACGTCCATTGTAATCATTCCCGTCCCAAATAGCTTGACCTCCTAATGCTTGAGTTTCATAGATAAGCTGTCCCATAACATCTGTAATTTTAACATCAGCATCAGTAGCGAGACCATTAATGGCGATAGGACCTGTATATTCAGGTCGTACAGGATTTGGGAAGACATTTGGATTAGTAAGGTTAACTCTGCCTCCAGTTGTTGCCTCACCACGCAAGGCTTGGATGCCTTTATCCGTTCCGATATAGACTTTACCGTTTTCGCCATCAATTGCGATATCATTGATGACATTATCAAAAAGTGGACTATTGTCTTCGCTTAAATAGACAACCTCATCACGACCGTCAGGAGAGAGCACAAAAATACCACTTCCTGTTCCTATCCATTTTCTATTTGCACCATCTACAGTGATGCAGCGTACATTTTCATCTTTTAATAAAGCTGCGCCGTCTCCCTCTACTGTCACAATTCTTTTTGAACCAATACAATTTGAGTCAAAAGGATCACCACATTCAAAGATTATAATACCTTCTTGAGTTCCGACCCACATATCTCCGTCTAAATCTTTGGTGATACAGTTGACAGAGTTAGTCTCTAATACGGAATTTCCTGTTGAGAAAGGTTTACATCTATTTTCCTTTTCATCAAAAACTACAAAGCCGACACTGGATTGAAATGCAGGCATCCATTTATTGTCAAAATCATCAATGGTGACACCGATTAATCTAGTTGAGCTACAAGAAAAGTCTTCCCAGCTGCCGTCGGTACGCATGACAGATATCGGATTTTCTCCTAAGAAATTAGAGACCCAAAGATTGTTTTGACTATCAAAAGCCAAACCACTAACACGAGTTCGCAATTCATCTCCAACAACGTTGTTCATAGAAGAAGTACTGTCATCTATGACACGTATGGTTTCTCTATCATAATGAACTAAGCCATCGAAATAAGAACCTGCGTATACGTCGCCTGTTTCAGGATGAATAGCAATAGGTACAAAGTCTGATAAGCCAGCAAGAACAGGTTGAGTATTTAAATTAAAAGTAGTCCAATTTCGGTCGATATAAGAGTAAAAACCTTCAATAAATCCCAACGGGCTAGTATTAAGAGAAATACCTCCTGAAGTCGCCCACAATTCGCCATTATAAACCTCCAAGGTGTTATTTCGAACAGAAGGTGGAGTATTTGTCTCTATAATATCACAATTGTCAGCTGTAACAACATGGTAGCCTGCAAAACTATCTGCTATCCAAATTTTTCCTTGTTCATCTTCGACTGCGTCAAGTGGTCTTGTCGCACAGTTAAAAGGTAATAATGTGATTGTGTTATCAGAGAAAGTATAAGTTTTTCCTCTTGCACCATTTCCGTCATAGCCAATAACCAATTTATCACCTTCCGCAGAAAGAAAACTAACATTTAATTGAGAATCGCTGTAGATAGCTTCTGCACTTACCATAGGGTTTACTTTAAATACAGTTGTGTCTACTCCGACGTATAATTCATCATTGTAAACAGCAATAGCACCCGCAGAATAATCCTCTGGCAGACCACTTTCTGTTCCCAAATATTCCCATTGACCGAAGGCGTCAATAAATGCATTGTTTTCTGATACACGATACAAACCATCTTCCGCAGCAGCATAGATAAATCCCTCATGTTTACAAATACCGAAGACTCGCAATTCATTAGTGAATGTAGTAAAGACGAATTCATTGGTTGCAATATTTACTTCTGAAATACCATAATTCGTTCCTAACAAAAAGGTCTCTTCGCCACTGACATGAATGTCATAAATGATTTTTTGACCAACAATATTATTAAAATCTTTGATAAAAAATAGAGTCGTTAAATCTCCTTCATCTGGTACTAAATCAATAACGCCATCATCATAAATAACCATTAAGGTTTTTTGAGTGGGGTGGTATTTTACATTGGTAACACCAATATTACTTAAGCCGTCTGTTTTACTAATTCGTTGAAAACTTCTGTCGTTTTTGTCAATAACAGCGACAGAGAAGCCTGTACCAAAGTAAACTTTAGAATCGCTTTGTGTGACAGACTTGCCTCCAGTATAAGGAAGGTGAGACTCCCATTGACCAATGACTAAGTCATTTTGGGAGTAAAGATTTAAAACAGATAAAAAGAGTAAAAAGCTAAGCAATTGCTTCATGTGATAATTGTTCGTTACTGTGTTATTGGTTATTTTCGCTATCGTCAAACCAATAACATCATAACCAAAATCAATATTGTAAGGCAAAGATACTTTAAAATGAGATTGTCAGGCGAGAAACTATTTCTAGCACATTTCTAAATGTATCTAAGAACGATATAAGCCTGAGTCTTCCAAGCTTTTGAGGACTCGGTCAGGTACTAAATATTCAACAGAAACACCCTCGCTAATACATTTACGAATATAACTTGCCGAAATATGCATTAAGGGAACGGTGTCTAATACCGTAACAGAATCGTGATTTTGTAAATCTCCGAGTTCATAACCTGGACGTTGATAAACGTAAATATGATAATCACGAAGTAATATTTCGTAGTTTTTCCACTTCTTCAGACTGGCCAAATTATCCCCTCCCATAATAAGGGCAAATTGTCTGTTGGGATATTTTTCTTTTAAATAAGTCAGCGTATCAATGGTGTAAGAAGGCTGAGGCAAATCAAATTCAATATTAGATGCGCGGATTTTATCGTTATCGCCAATCGCAGCTTGTACCATGTGTAAACGATCAAAGTTATTAGCGAGACTTTTTTTATTTTTGAAAGGATTTTGAGGACTAACAACCATCCAAATCTCTTGCAGGTCTGTCTGTGTCGCCATGTAATTAGCGATTATCATGTGTCCAATGTGAACAGGATTAAACGAACCGAAAAATAAACCTGTGACTTTCATTTATAACTTTTTTACGCTTCTGTGATTTTTGCGATAAATTCGTCTTCTGTCAATATTTCGACTGTTCCTAAAGCTGTTGCTTTCTTTAGTTTTGAACCAGCCTTTTCACCTGCGACTAAAATATCTAATTTAGAGCTAACACCACTAATGTTCTTTGCGCCAGCAGCCTCTGCTTTTTGTTGCGCGACTTTACGACCCATTTTTTGGAGTGTGCCTGTAAAAAGAATTGTTTTTCCAGAGAAAGGACCGTCAGTAGCTAATGCTTTTGGAATGTCATCTTCCGTTTGTGTAAGATTAACGCCAAGAGACTCCATGGTTTCTAGCATCTCTATATTTTTTGGTTCCGCGAACCAAGCGATGACATTTTCAGCAACAACAGGTCCGACATCTTTGATATTGGTAAATGTTTCCAAATCCCATTCTTTCAAATCAAAAATGTGTTTGATTTCTGCGGCAATGAGACGAGAAACTTTTTTACCCAAATGATGAATTGTCAGACTGTGTAAAAGGCGGTGAATTGGATTTTTCTTTGCTTTATCAATTGCCTTTTCTAATTTTTCTACCGAGCGTTTTCCAAAGCCTTCAAGCGCAGCAATTTTTTCATAATCCAATCGATAAACATCCGCAATCGTTTTTAACCAACCTAGGTCATAAAACTTCTCGACATTAGATTGACCAAAGCCATCAATATCCATAGCTGGTTTAGAAACGTGGAAGATAATTTTTTGTAAATCCTGTGCGCCACAGACACAATTAGGACAGCGCCAAGCAGCTTCACCCTCTGCGCGGATGAGTTCGATAGGAGTCTCGGTTGTATTAATTGGACAATGCTTCGGAAATTCAATTTTTACTTCCGAACCGTCGCGTAGGTCTTCCATTGCCTTGACAATATAAGGAATGACATCGCCCGCACGCTCCACCAAAACAGTATCGCCAAAGTGTAAATCTTTGCCTGTAATAAAGTCTTCATTATGAAGGGAAATAGAAGAAACCGTCACACCTGCTAATTGCACAGGAGCAATTTTAGCAACAGGTGTTATCGAACCAATTTTTCCGACTTGATACTCTACATTTTCGAGTTTTGAAGTGGCTTGTTTCGCTTTGAATTTGTAAGCGATAGCCCAACGTGGGTGGTGGCTAGTATAGCCAACAGTTTCTTGTAATTTTCGGTCATTGACCTTGACGACCATACCGTCTATTTCGTAGTCGTAACTTTCGCGTCTTGCTTCCCATTCTAAACAAAAATCGGCTACTTCTTTGATATTTTTACAAACTTTGCGTTCTATCGTTGGAACTTTAAAACCTAGGTTTGCTAAGAGTTCAATACTTTCGTCATGTGTTTCAAATTGCTCTAACACATTCTCACCCGCAGCATTAGTGGCGTAACCTAATTGGTAAATAAAAGCTTCCATTTTACGCTCCGCAGACTCTTTTGGGTCTTTCATTCGTAGACCACCTGTTGCAGCATTACGAGGATTAGCGAAGAGTGTTTTTCCTGCTTTTTCACGTTCAATATTGACTTGCTTGAAAATATCTTTACGGATGAGAACTTCACCACGCAATTCTGTCTTTGTGACGCCACGAGCAGAAAAATTAGCAGTTAAAGGAATAGATTTCATTGCCTTTGCATTGGCTGTCATTTCTTCACCTTTGACCCCATTCCCGCGTGTAGCACCACGGACTAATTTATCATTTTCATAAACCAAAGCGATACTCCCACCGTCAAATTTTGGTTCCACAACATATTCAATCGGAGCATCATCATCTAAGAATGCTACCTTTCTAACACGCTCATCAAATTCTTTTAAATCTTCTGCATTGTAAGAATTATCTAAGGACAACATCGGGACTAAATGTTCTACATTTTTACCCAAATCACTCAAGTCACTCGATACGCGTTGCGTTGGACTATCAGGTGTAACTAAATCAGGAAAAGCCGCTTCTATTGCCTCTAATCTTTTATACAAATGGTCATACTCAAAATCACTAATGACTGGGTCATTTTTAACAGAGTAGCGCCATTCGTGATAGACTAAAATTTCACGTAAAGTAGAAATTTCTGGTCCTACGAACATACGTGTAGGTATTTCTTTTCCAGAAGCTAAGATTTCTTTTGATTTATCGAAAAAGGCTTTTTCTTGTTGAGATGTGTACATAGATATATGAAGTGTGAAACATGAAATATGAATATGAATGGCTTCATATTTCATACTTCATATTTCCTATTTATAAAATTTACTCTTCTTCTTCGAATTCGACTCTAATCTGAGAACGCGAACCATTAGCAATAGAGAACGCATTTTCTAAGATAACAGTTGCGTCAGTTGGATATTGGACAGTATAAAAATAATCTCCACCTTCTAGATTAGAAAATTCTGCTGTTCCTTCGCCCCCTGTTAGTTTTTCTGCGAAAATGGGGTCATTAACTTCTCTATCATCTGCTGAAGTATAAAGAAAAATCTTAGAAGCAGCTAAGACATCAAAACTTGAAGTGCAGGTTGGGTCAGCACCAGTATCTGTACAATTGACAACCGTGAATATTGCCGAACCTAAAACTGGTGTTGGAGAATCATCTGGCGGCATTTCATCTGCGACTTTACAAGAAAAAAGGAGTAAAGAAAAAACAAAGAGAGAACATAAGGTTTTAAAATGCATGAGTTTTGAATTTTAGTGAAAATATTGATTTATTAAATTTTCTGCAAAGTAAGGACTGTTTTGATAGAAGAGAAAATAGGAGAGGATATTTTTTATTTTTGGAGAGTAGAAAAAAAGAGCGTGAACGAATACATTTTCGTTCACGCTCTTCATTTTGTAGAGATTAAATCATTCTACAACTTCAACATTCTTTCAGCAGCATAGTAATCTTTACCACTAATTTGAAGAATATAAACACCTTTAGCTAAATCAGAAACGTCCATTGAGTTTTGGTTTTCACCAGTAATCAAATTAACAGTTCGTGTCTTAACGATTTTACCAAAAGCATCCGTGATTTGTACTTGGTATGCACCATTATCGCGTCCGATTGTTTTGTAAGTTAAAGATGCACCTACTGGGTTTGGCATAATAGTTAACTCCATTTTACCTATACCTTGGTTTGCCACACTTGAACCTTCGTCTTCTGTAATAGTTACAGAAGGAGCCACTGCTCCGTTATCTCCGCTGCTTGCTCCATTAGCATTTGTGGAAGCGGTTGCAGCGTAAAAACTTACACTACCTGCACCTGCGGCAGGAGCTGTCCATACTATATCCTGAACATTGTTGTCCCCAGGAGCATTGTGTTCAGCATAGCTACGTCCGTCAACAGTAACAGTTTGATAACCTGTACCTGCAACCCAAGCACCTACACTCGCATTTGCAGCATCTAATGCTACTGCTTGAAAACCGTAGCTTGCTGG
>CAZQTE010000044.1:0-21124 GCA_964595615.1 uncultured Saprospiraceae bacterium | reverse complement strand
GCCCGTTATCACAGTAATCGTGTAAGTTCCTGCTGCGGGAGGTGTGAATACGAAAATAGAGTCAGTTTCGCCCGTTTGAATTTCATCATTGACATTCCATTGAAAACCCGCGCCCTCATTTCCCCAACCTGCATTAAAAGTAAAAGGGTCTAAAGTACAGCTCGTCGTCGGCAAAGCAGACCAATCTACATCGGCGGACTCAGTATGATAAACGATGACACTCTCTTCATCGGTGCAGCCTACGCCCGTAGTGACGGTGAGTTGATAGGTTTCAAATTCAATTGCCGCGTCAAAATTGACAGTATAAGTTGGATTTGTGCCCACTTCTGTGCCATTCAAAGTCCAACTGTAAGTGTAAGTACCGTCGTCTATCGGGTCAAGATTTGGTTCTATGGTAAATGAGCCTTCTGCCTCGCAAACATCAATTTCGTTGAAAGCATAAGGGAAAGTAACCTCAAGGGATTCTTCGCTGAAGGTGATAGTGTGGGTAAAAGTTTCGGGACAAATGAAGCCGCCTTCGACAAAAATACCTGTCGTAACGCTGATTTCATAAGTGCCGCCAGCGGGTGGCGTAAAGTCGAAAGTCGCAGCCGTTTCACTGGTTTGGAGGTTGCCGTTGACGTACCAATCGTAGCCCGCGCCCGCATTGCCCCAGTCGGCATCAAAGGTGAAAGGAGTTAAATCACATTGCACCGTCGGCAAACCCGACCAATCTATATTTATCGGTGGATAATGACTGAACAAAGCACTGATTTCGCCTTTACAGCCTTGTGCATTTTCGACGATGACTTTGTAATATTCTCCAACGCCCGTTGGGTCGTCATTGTAATCGACGGTAATAGTACTGCTCGTTTCGCCAGGAATAGTCGTGAATACGATGTCGCCGACATTAGGGTCAAAAACGCCCAACTGCCAAAGATAGGATGCTGCCGTACCTGAAGTGATGTTCGCCGTCAGCGTCACGGGGTCTGCATTAGGACACATTTCAAAATTGTAGCCAGGCGATAAGGTGACCTCAGGGGCGATACAAGTTTGCAGCGTCCAAGTGCCCGCTAAGGTCGTAACGGGATTGAGGGCAGCGGCATTTGGGGTGTTGGTGCTTGCGCCTTGATTGGTGAATGTACCCGTGCCGCCGGTATTAGGATTGTAGTAAAAATCCAGATTGTCGGTGTCTTGACCTGTGGCTTCTGGCGTGAAAAAAGACGCGGTGATGTCAATAGCGGTGTTGGTGGTATTCTGGCGAATGATTTTCCAATATTTAGCAATCGAAGAATTGCCGTTTATCGTAGTTGATAAATGTCCTCGACGTATGGTTAGCATATCGCCGCCGAGTGCGTTTGTTGCGTCGGTTTGGATATTTAAACCCATATTTCCGAGGTTGTAACCGCCTGTTTGGGTGAATGGATTGGGGCAAGAGGCAGTGCCTATAGTCACACCTACATCTGCCATGAAAACTTCGTTATTTCCAATGATACGATTGTTGTCGTTTTCATCAATGATAGTGGGCATTTCGTTGTCTTGGCAGGCTGCACTTGGTGCGGTGAGTATGGGGTCTATATTTTTTAATTCTAAATCTGCACTTATCAAATCCAGCGTTCCTTCGGTAAATTGGAGGTGACGATTAACGGAAGTATTCGGTGCTTCCATGTAAAAATTACCGCCTGCGCGGTCGATTTCCATGATGTGAAAATTGTTCGCATAATCGGCAGAAGGACTGGAATTGTCATTGCCAAAAGGTACGAGATAAACAGCTTCGTCAACGCCTGTACCGATGAATTTAACGCGGGTTTTGTCATTGGGATTGAAAAGTGGATTTTGCTCGTCTAAGTTGCGCCAACTGCCGTTGACTTCTACGGTTGCGCCGATTTCTGTTGCATTTGAACCCCAGCGTCCTTGTCCTAAAATTAGCGTTTGCCCTTCTGGATTTTCATTTTGCACCGAACCATTGACGCGCATGACAGGGCTACCATTGAAAATAATTTGTGAGCCTTTATTGACGAAAATCGGGTCAGAAGCTAAGATATTCATGGATTTCGCGGCATTTTCTCCTTCTTTTACCGTCAAACTTACTTCTTCTGAAATCAAAGTTTTTGCTGCACATATATCGCCGCCCGTCACAACACAACGGTAACGCGCCCCTTGCAAATCCGCATTGATGTCTCGTAAAATGAGGCGGTCAGTTTGCGTACCTGATACTCTTTTTCCGTCTGCGATATCAGAAAATCCTGCGCCCGTACTTTGTTGCCATTGATAGCTGATATTGTCGCCCGATGCGTGGAGGGCGAATGTGGTATTTTCAGCTTGAAATACGGTTTGAGAAGTCGGCTGTTTGTTAATGCGTAAATCCAATAATTTGATAGCGACAAATTGAGTGACGACATTTTCCGTCCCGTTTGATATTGCACAGATAAACTGCTGCATATTCATACTTTCATCAATTTCCGAAATCTGTAAATCAGCAGTTTCTACGCCGCTAAATTGGCTATTTTCTTCCAATATTTGAAAGCCCTGACCTGTGTTGCGGTACCATTGATAAGACAAACTGTTGCCCTCAGCAATGACGGACAGTGTACTACTGCTATCCGCGCATTGTCGCTCGTATTTTGGTTGGCTGAGAATGTTGATGGCGCTTTCTGATTGGGCGAAAAGGTTAATTCCCGACCAGAGAAAAGCGACGAGCAAGACCGTGTATTTTAGAAATGAAGTTTTCATCTTTTTTATTTTTTACCGCGAAGGCGGAGAGACGCAGAGATTTTATGTTTACTTCGTAAACTTTCTTTTTACTTTTTGAGTAATGCTTCTATGCGGTCTAAACGGGCTTTTAATTCGTCGATTTCTTTTTGTTGGTCGGTGATGATTTGGTCTTGTTCTTGGATGGCGTTGATGAGCATGTAGGTGAAGGCGGAGGGGTCAACGCCCAGATATTCGCCGTCATGTGTGACCATGTGTGAGGCGACTTCTTCAACTTCTTGGGCGATTGTGCCTACGTAGGTGATAGTGCTGGAAAAACCTGATTTTTCGTTGTATTGAAAAGTAACTGGTCGAATAGCTCTTATTTGCGCTAAACCTTCGGAGTAGTCGTTGATATTTTGTTTGAGTCTTCTGTCAGAAGGTGCGCCCCAAGAGCCGCCGCCTGGCTTTAGAACTGTACCCTCCTGAACAACTAAGGCATGCCCAGTTATTCCTTCATTCTCTAAACGCAGAGTAGCAAAACTTCCTCCGTTATTAGGGCTATTATTTTGGAAAGAAGCTGCGACTTGCGGACTATTCGTATAGCCTACCTGTAAGCCATAGTTATTGAAATTTGAAGGATTTGTTCCAATTCTTACCATGCCGCCACCTGAATTCATGCGTGTCGTCGCTCCATTTCCACAAATATTAACCCCTGCTGAACTGCCTGAATTATCTGCATTGATAAAAAATTCACCTGTCGTGACAATCTCATTGTTATCCATAAATAAACCATTGGCGATATTAATTGTGCCGCCTGTACTACTTGCATCATAATTGGTATTGATAAAAAGACGGCCTTGATTTAGACGAAGCGCATTACTCGTGAAGGGGTTTCCAATGGTTACTTGCCCTCCTTCATAAACAATCTCTTCTTCACCACCAGCATAGATATTCTGTCGCCAATAGCCAATATTCCGCAAACCAAAACCGTCTTGATAGCGGAAAGTACGCGTACTGGTATTGTAAAAAACTAAACCTACTGGTGCAGTCAAAGCGTCTTCTTGCGATTGATTTAATCGTGGCATCAAAAGTCCTTGATTGGTAGAGGTCAAGTCCAAAATGGCGTTAGCATTTGGATTGGTCGTGCCGATTCCTACATTTCCTGTTTGAGCAGAAAGAGAAAACACTCCTGTGAAAGTTAAGAATGCGACTGCTGTTAAGTTTTTAAGTATATTTTTCATAATGACTATTTTTATTGGTTGACAGTTGTTGGTTGTCGGTTGACGGTGCTGCTGCTCGATGTTTTACTTCACTTCAGTGCTTGCGCCTTCTGATTTTGCTACCGTTCCGTTTTTGTAATAGGTGCGGATTTGGTAAGTGTAAGTGTTTCCAATGGCGATTTTTTCATCTCGATATTCGTCTTCTACTTTTAGTAAACTGGAAATGGGAACGTATCGTCCTTCTCCTGTTTTTCGGTAGACCATTGAGCCTTTTACTTCTGAGGGTTTGGGCTTGTTCCATTTGACAATGGTTGCTTTTTGACGTGCGTTATAGCTGGCTTTGACGCGTGTTATTGCTTCGCCTTCTACGACATCTTTTTTTGTTTTTACGATGAATGTGTTAGACATTCCAGAGCGATTGCCCGCGAGGTCTTCGGCTAATACTTTGTAGCCGATATTGATGCCTTTTTCTGCTTCGGTGTCTAAGTATTCGTTGATATTAGCATCTAATATTTTTTGGGTGATGTTCTCACATTTTGTGGTGTCTTCGCCATTACAGCGGTAGACTTCGTAGCCTTTTAGGTCATCTCCGAGACTTGGAAACCATTGGACTTTGTTACCTTCAGTTGTTAATTCTACTTTGAAAACTGTTGGTACTTCGGGTGCTGTGACGTCAGGCATGGTTGCGCTAACTCTTTCGGAGAGTTCGCTCATGTTATAGGAGTCATCAAGCGCCACGACTTTATAGAAAAATTCGTTTTTAGCGCGTTTGTCCAATTCGTTACGAAATTTAGTCCTCTTAATCGGGTCTGTAGTAATGCGCTCATAATGCTCCGCATCTCCCGCTATTGAGCGAAAAATGACATAGCCTTCTAAGTCTTTTTCGGTATTAGTCTCCCATTCCAAATCAATATATCCTACTCCTGCCTCTGCACGCAATCCTTGTACGGGTAAGGGCGGTATATTGTCTAAGACCGTGACAGCTGCCAAAAGAGAGGAGGACGGAATATCTACAGAATTGACCGCCTCTACTCGAAAATAGTAGTCGCCCCACTCAGATATTTCGTAGGTCGTTTCGGTTGTGGTATGTGCTAAAAGTTGCGTATTTATTTTGGTGAATTCATCATCGACATTATCACTCACATAGACATTGTAGCCTTTCACTTTATCATTATTGGGTGCTGCCCATGTGATTAAAACTTGATTAGAATTGATGCGGATAGCCTCTACATCAGTAGGTGGCGGCACGGGTGTTTTGTCAATGATGAGAAATTCAAATTCCTTTGAGGCTTTTCCTTCTCGACCGAAAAAATCAACAGGACGAAGCTGATAAGTATATTCCACGCCATAGTTGTGCGTTGAAGTATTGTAAAAGAAATCAGGGTAAACCATATCGCCATTCTCATTTGAGATTTTAGAAGGCAAAATGATGTGCTCATTTTCTTGTAAGAAAACACCGTCGCCCGTTTTGCGGTAAGCATTGACTCCAAAGTATCGGTCTTCTTCTGCATTCCAAGAGAATCTAAATTCTTTTTCATAAGTAGGGTTAGAAAAAGCTTTGAGATTTTTAACTCCTGATATGGGCTGATGTAGACCAGAGATGATATAGTTACTCTGCCCGACTACGACTTCGCTGCCATTTTGTATCTCGGTTATTTTGTATTCGTAAGATCTGCCTTTGACAACATTTTTATCTTCATAAAATAAGCCCAACCAACGCGCAATGGCATTAGATTTTACAAATTTGACAATCAAAATCAAAGAAGCCATATTGTCCGTCGCATCAAAATTATCATTGGAAATCATATCCTCTAAGGCATCCAAGGCATCATCTCTTTCTGCGACAGGAACATCTAATTTGTCCATTTTCTTGATTAATTCCGTGTTTTGCAATTGCCATTCGCCATTGTTTTCACGACAATATACCTTGAAGCCCTCCTTGGCAACTAATGACGGAACAACCCACTTGACCATGACCGCATTGCCGTCATCGGTATTGCCTACGAGTACTTTTCCGATGCCACTTTCTTGCGCGGATAAGCCAAATGCCATACAGCAAATAAAGAAAGTAAAACAGTATTTTATTTTATTTTTCATTTTATCAATTTGGTTCTCCATGATTTTACATTTCAATGGTTGTATCCATACTTGCGCTCACACTTTTCGAGATACCAATCACCGTAATCTGCCCCGCAACTTCACCTTTCAACTTGTTATTCTCAAAGTTGTATTCTAAATCTCCGCCCAAATATGCGCTGGCGATAGTAATATTAGAGAATGGGCAAAGTGTTCCAGAACCTGCGACGCCAATACTTACATTAGCTCCGAAAGTAACCCCTGCCTTTTTCATTTTAAACTCATCCGCGACCATTTGCGCCTCTCCATAGACTGCTATCTGTGCACCTGCTTTGAAGTACCCATATACATCATTACAAATTCCAAAATCGTACTTTTCAGTTTCAAGATTTACACTATAGGTCAAGCCTAATCCTACTCCAAAATCTACTGTTTCTGGCTCCACTATATAATCTACATTGAACCATCCCAATGCGCCCCAGCCACTACAACCAGGCTGCATCATTATTGGAAATTCTTTTGCACCTATGTCAATCTTAATGCGATTTGGAGAAATGAGTAAATCAACGACAGCTTGGGCACAGACCACCTCTTGAGCACTCACTCTAACCTTTGCTGTAAAGGTTTTACTCGCCGTACCATAATGGAAGCAGCCTAACATTTTAATCATAGACTCTTTAGTATCCGTTGGATTTTCTGGATTGAGTCCTCCACCTTCTAATTTGAGGAATATCTCATCTAAACCTCCACTCGAATTGACAGAAAATTCTAATTGTCCAGCTCCCATTACCGTCTGCCCAGAAGTCGGCGTATCTTGCAAACGCACCATAATCATTGCTCCAAAAAGAGTGCTCGCATCCACCTTGTAATCCATGTCTAATTCAGTGAGTGCCAAATCCAAAACAGGGTCAAGATCAATGTCTGGTAAACTTGGCAAGTCTAAATCAAAGTCAAAATCAAACTTAGGGAAATCAATTTTTAGAAATTCTTTCAACCAAGCCATGAAATCAAATTGCAAGCTAGGAATACCAATTTCTAACCATATTGCTGGCCAGTCAATACCAGGCAAAGCGACCATAAGTTCACACCAATTATTATCAGGGAAAAGTTCGTAAGCTTTGCGCCAAGTAATATCTGGACCAGAGGTCTCAAGTGTCACCCACTCTTCTGGTGAGAGAATATTATTTTCAAAGAAGTATACTTGACTTGGAGGCTGTTGCTTTTGAATTTCATCAAAAGTCTTATTGAGCATATACTGTGTCATTTCACAGAGGTCAGGGAATTGATTGACTAAATTCAAATCAAAAATCAACTCACTCCAGTTTATACCAGGAATCTCCGCGATAATTTCACACCATTCGAGACCAGGGAACATCAGTTCCAATTGAGTATAAGTAACATCTGGAAATTTTGTCTCAATCTGCACCCAATCCGTACTCGGTGATTTAGAATTGAGATAAGTAAAATCTGGCTCAGGCAATGTTCCCAATATGGCTTTGAAGCCCGCACGTGTCGCATTACAAAGTAGTTTTTTTAAGTCTGGCAGACTTAGCCAATCAATAGATAGCCTAATCTGTGGAAGACTCAAATCACTCCAATTTGGTAAGCGTAACTCTATATTACCTTCAGGAATTTGCGCCCCCAGAGGTACTTGGTTTACCATGCCTTTTATCTCACAGTCTTTACCTTTTACTCCTTTCAACATATCTCTGGACATGTGGTAGTAAACACGACCGCGTACTTCTGTAATTTCGACTTTACCTAATTTAATACTCGTCTTAGTTTTAGGATTTTTATTAGGTCCACCATTTGCTGCGGCATCTGCTACCCCAGAGGCACTGGCTGCTGCCCCGATTGAACCACCTTTATAAGTAACCTTACTCTTTGGCCTACTCTTAGCCGTTGCCACTTTATTACCTTTTGGATCTGTTTTTTCTTCTTTATCGCCAGAGCCAATACCCAGCTCGACAAACCAGTAAGAGGTTTCGTCTTTTTTACCAATCAACACCTTGGCATCCAGATTAAATGTCTTGGGTTGCTTGATTTCCGCGGCAATAACTCCATAGAAAGCATTTCCCCAATCCTCATCGTCATACATGATGAGGATGTGTCCTTTGGCTTTGACAACCGAGCTTCGAATATAAATAGGAAAGAAAAAATTAGGCTTACCATCTTCTGAAAATTTCATATCACTGTTCAGTGTATTTTCTAACCACTTATTTAATCTACTTCTTCCCTGGCTTTGTAGAGAGTCTACTGCGATTTCTTTCCAATTTTCTTGTAAATCTCTTAATTCCTCAGAAATGATATTGAATTTAGCACCACTTCCATTAGTCCTACCACCAATGCCCGATTGTGTATCTCCTACCTTCATACTTCCCACAAAATTGAAAGCATAATGCCCTTCAAACATTCCCGCACCAATACTATCAATAGCTACTTCATAAGCCCCTGCGACCAAACCTTCTTTCACTACTGACAAACCTTTAAATCCATTGGCTTCACCAAAACCAAAATCACCATTTCCCCACACTTTTAGTCCTGTCACGTTGAATAGTTCCACTTGGATATAACTCCAATCCAAATCTACTGTCAAGTCCAAACGTTCATTATTTCTGAATATCGCTTGCTTGACCGTAGCAACTATTTTCATGTCATTTCCTTCATTGAACGTGAAGGTTCTATTGACCAAAGCGTCCTCCAAAAAGCTAACTTGTAAACCCGTCTGACCAACGGCTATGGTATAATTGAAATGCTCGGTCGGACTCAAAACAGGAATAAAGACATAGCCTTTAAAGACTGAATTTGAGTTAACAGAATTATTTTCAATATCGAGAATAATGTCTTTTACATCGTCTTTAAAAGTGTTGAATGCAGCCGTTGGTGCTTCGTTGTCTGAGAAGTGCTTTTCGATTTTTAAATCTAAGCCACCACCGTCAACCCATGCGCGTGTCTCGGCATTTTGGGTGAAAGAATAATTTTGTTCGCTGTCAAATGTAAGTTGTTTACTTTCGTCAAAATTTGTAGGGAAACGTACATCAAAGGTGTTGAAAAATACGCCTTTCCAGTCTACCTCTGCTATTCCTTCAGGAGACTCCGTTTCTGATAAATCAAAAGTGAGTGATTTTCCGTCTAATTGAATAGTACTATTTTCCACGGCACGAATATCGCCGTCTGCTTGTGCATTTGTGGCTGTGAAATAATACGGATTGTCTGCATCAGTAAAACTGTAGGCAACACGATTATTTTCGATATCAGTGACATCAGCAGGAGTAATTAACTCTCCTTTTAAGCGTAGAGTCACCTCACGGTCAACTATCGAAAATTGAGTCTCTCCTTCTTGTCCATTTTCACCGCTTGTGCCTCCGTCAAACTTTAATGTGAAACCTGCTGGGTCTAACAAATCAAAGCTAATTTGCTCAATATCAATATAGTTATCAACAAAATTGTAGTAGTTAAAAAGGAATTCTTTTTCAATAGATTTCACTACAGGAATATCTGTATTTTCGGCAGCATGTGGTAGAAACCAATTGACTTGTCCGCGTAGTTTGAGGTCATCTACTTCGACAATTATCGCAGTCGTTTGAAATTCTGCATGTCCATTAAAATCTACATCTGTCCCTCCATTTTCACCACTATTATCCAGAGGAATAACATAACTCAATGGAGAGTCAATACGCCCTTCTACCAGCTGCCAATCATCTGCATATTTACCGACAGTAATATTTGAAAAAGTGATTTCAACTTCTGTACCCTCATTATCAATAGGAATACGACCTGCTCCTGAGATTATTTTGCGCGCTGCTTCACCTGGTCCTAAATTCGATACATCTTCATCTTTTGTTAGTCCTAAAATAGTAATAGCACGTTGGTTATCTGTTGGGTTTCCTGTTTTGATAAATTCAACAGAAGGCTTCGAAGTAAATTGACGAACTTCACTACTACCAACTTGTAAAGGGGCGCCTTCTACATTAGTAAATGCTGTTACTTGCCATGCGAAAGCTTTTTGGCTTGCCATTTCATCACTAATTGATGCTGGCATTGGTAACAGTCCTCCACCTGGTGCTATCTGAGTTGTCTCGTCGTAAACTGGATTATTGAAACGCATCGCATCTTCTGCGGCCTGTCCACTACTAATTCTGACGACTTTTAATTGATAATATAGAGGCATATCTGCTGGCAATTCCAATGGACGTAACCAACTAAAAACAACTTGGTCTGCTACTCGTAATGAAGTAAAAGGTTCTGGACTTGTCAATGGGACATCAGTATCAGGCGATGCCCCATAAAAGAATGTACAAACCTCCGTAAATCCCTCATTTTCAAAAGTTGTCTCGCCATTTACGTCTTCTGCTTGAATGCGGTATGCGTAGCGTTTACCAACTTCAAATGGAAGATTGTCTGTTCCATAATTGTAATTTGTTCCCATTGAAATGGCGTCATCAAAAAGCGGTAATCCTGTACCATTAATGGCATCATTTGGATTAATGCCTTCTGGAAATTCAACTATTTTTAAGTTGTATTGTACGTCAATGAATGGGTCAGCTTGAGATTGCCATTGGAAAAGTACGTTTTGATTGTTGGTATTTACTGTCGAGCCACAAGACGGAAATACCACTACAGGAGGGTAATTTTTAATAAAATTTTTCACCTGACATTGAGGCAAAGACAAAGCAATAGTCGGCTGTATATAATCAAAGGTCTCGACGCATATTGTGTATAATCCTTCTGGCAAACCACTGCCACTTTCCAATAATTCCACAGGGTCTATACCTGAAATAATCATATTCGCTGGATTGAAATAATCTTCTAATTCACTGCCTGTGAATAGGGTCGCGCCAGGATTTAAAGTAATGGGTGCTGGCTGAAAATTCGGAGAAGTGACTAAGGAAATTCCTGCACCTTCTATCGAAATTTTCAAGCGTATATCATACTCCGACTCATTAAAGTCATTTTGAATTAAAGTGAGTTCAAAACGATTCGTATTAGGCGTGACTAAGTCCGTCAAGTAGGTTGTACTTGGTGGATTTAGGCGTACTTGGTTGACTATCGGATACTGGACGACTTGTGCTTGTAGTATGACTGCAAGCATAAGTAGTAGTGCTGATATGTAGTGTTTTGTTTTCACGATATTGATTTTTTCTCTTGTTATTTTCGCACCCTAACCCCCGACCGGGGGAACTCGCTTTTTGCTTTAGTTTTCTGTGATTCTTAACTTTAGTATTTCATTGAAAAAGTAAAAGCAAGCATTTATGCTACACTGAGTTCAATGAAAGTTCCCCTGGTCGGGGGTTAGGGGGCGGCACTCGTCAAAGCAGCCCGTCAACGGACAACCGTCAACTGTCAACCGCCTTTAGAACCTAATCTGATACCCCATTCTCCCCCGCAATTCCGCATAATCCGTCCCCGTTGCTGCCCGACTATCTTTATTCAGCAAATTGGCTGAAAGTCGCAATGCATGCCTTTTCCAAAATTTAAAGTTGATGGATAAACGGTTATTTAAAACGGCAAAATCATCACCCAAACTTTGGCTGCTGATACGATATGAGGTCAAATATTGTAAGGATAATTTCTTTTTAAATAGCTTTTTACTGAGTCCAATAACGGGTCCGTAAGTTGCCGTTTGAAACATCTCGGAATCGTTTAAAGTATAGTTCATTCCGACACTGATACCAATATCTGCATTCGTTACTTTGGTCTTGAAGTTTGCGCCTGCATTGTAGAATTTTGTATTTGTTTCACTGATAGAATATTCGTCACGCGCATTTCCTACTTGATGACCTAAGTTGAGTGACATTCCTGTTCTTCCCTTTTTATCAAAACGATAATTACCTGATAGTGAATAACTTGTAGAAACTTGATAGACATTTAAGCTGTCTGACAATTCTTCTTTTTGTACCAATAATGAAGATGCATAATTTGAATAAGAAGCTGCATAGCTTAATTTTTCGTTGACGATGTGATTAAAATTTAAAGAGCCAATAATTCGGTTAGATTTCGTATTTTGCTCCTTATTGATATTGTTATGTTGCATACCGATACTGGCAGAGATACTAATCGTATTGTCTTTAAAACTCGCGCCCCCATTCAAGGCATATTCACGGACATCATTTTGAAAAAAGTAAGAACCTAAAGTGGTGTAACCTGACTCAATATTATTGAATGTTGCACCAAAAGTATACTGTTGATAATTGTAAGTGACGGACGATTTCAGCGCACTCCTGTATTGAGTAGAAGTACGTTGAGGTAACCAATTTCCGAATGCACGGAAGTAAATTGGTTCCTCATTTGTATTTGCTTCTTCGGCACGCGTGTCACGCGAAATAGCCGAGGTCGCGACGTCTGCTTTGAAGGTAAAGGCATTGAATAATCGGTATTGTCCACTGACACCGAGCACCAAATTTTCTTGGGGTTTGAAGCCTTTATTGTCCAAAGGAGTCTCTATGCTTTCCTCATCGTCCCAGGCACGGAATGCGCTAAAACCAATAAAATCTGTCGCTTTTTTGTGAGAAACGAGATTAAGTTTAGCACCGTAGCCCATACGTTGAAAAGAAGTTGAAGTGCCCTGGTCAACTGCATCTACTGCACTAACAGCTCTGCGCAATCGACCATACATGGCACTCAATTCATACTTAAATGGACCAAATTTGAAATTAGGTGTGAGTTCAATACCGCCGCCTAAAAAAGTGTGTCCATTAAGTGTGAGAGGCGAAAAAGTCATGTTTCTATAACCGAGGTGTAATTTCAGCCATTTGTATTGTGGGCTGATGCCGAATTGATTGAAGGGTTGTAAAAAGGTGGTTTCTTGTTGACTATAGGTAGCTGAAAGTGGCATGTCTAATCCAAACAAGCGTGGATTTACATTTGCCGAAAAAAGATAACTAAAACGATCGCGACGTGGTGCGATTCCAAAAGCATTGTAAAAGCCTAAATTAACGCCGATGTTACCCGTGACTTTTATTGGATTCTTGACTGCATCTTCTACATTTTGGGAATACAGGGATGTGCTGCACATCAGCACGAAGCCAATGATACAGACTGTTAAAAATCTGTTCATTTTGTTTTCATTTGGCATGTATCGACTGTGATTAATTAGTCGGTACTAATGCAGTATTTTAGATAATATTTTTTTGGGAAAGCAGAATATTCGGATACTAAAACTTGATTTGCCAATGAGAATATTGAGGGGGTGCTCGTGTGCGCGTGATTATGACTCAAAGATAAAGGGCTTTTAATTAGTAGGCAAAGACATTTTTATTAAAAAATATCAGTAATTTTACAAAACAAAAACTATAATGAACTAATTATCAAGTATTTATAAAAAATAAATCCTTAAAAAATATCAAAAAAATGCAAAAAAATAAGCTTATTCAGGTAGTAAAAACTTTATCTGCGGAGGAAATGCGGTGGTTGAGTAAGTTCGTTGTTTCGCCATATTATAATTCAAACCAATACGTTATTAGGCTGTTTGAATATTTGAAAAAATTGCATCCTGCTTTTTCAGAGAAAAAGCTGAAAGAGGAGCTTGTTTTTGTAGAGATATTTGGAAATGAAGAATTTGATATTAAGCGTTTACGCGTTGTGGGAAATCGTCTTTTGACTGTTGTTGAACGTTTTATGGTGGCAGAAAAATGGAAAAAAAACGAGTTTGAGTATAAGAAAACTTTAGCTCTGGAATATGGGAGTCGGCATTTATATACCTCATTTGAAAAAAGGATAATACAATTGGATGAAGGTTTGAGAAAAGAAGAGATTAGAGACCAAAATTATTTTAAAACAAGGGCAGAATTAAGTCGAAAACTCTTTGATTATGCTGTACTTTCACAACAAAATAGCAAATTGAAAGGCTACGCAAAAGCTGCCATCGAAAATTTTGAACAGTACTATGCATTGAGGAAAATCCAGTTTGATTTAGAACTAAAAGACGGGGCAAAAATCCTAAGTGCTGACATCCTAAAAGCAACATCAGCTAAGTCACTACAAAATAACTATCCTGCGTTTTTATTGTATGAAAAATTGAATAAACTACAAGATGAGGCAGACAACAGAAATATTTTTGAAGACTGCCTGAATCTGTTGCTTCAAAATTTAGGAAAATTAGGGAAAGAAGACAAAAAAACGGCTACACTTTTATTGTTAAACAATAGTAATCGAAGAAGTAGTAGACCAAATTCTAATTATCTAAAAGATAGTTTGTCGCTTTATAAAACGGGACTTGCAGAAAAGTTCTTTATTGAAAAGGGGAAATTTCCAGAAGCTACTTTTTCAAATATAGTAACTTTGGGTGCAAAAAATAAGGAATTTAGCTGGACACAGCAATTTATCAACTCTACTGGAAAGATGTTGAGGAAAGAAATTAAAGATGAAGCTATAATACTAAGTAAAGCCACTATTGCATTTCAGAAGGAGGCATACAATGATGCAATTTCATTGTTAAATATGCATTCTTCTTCTCGTCCCTTGATGAAAAGTCGTGCAAAACTACTTTCATTTAGAGCTTACTTTGAGCTTTTTATTCAAGACGAAGATTATTTGGACTTAGTTTTATCTCAAATTGGAGCGCATGAAAAATTCTATCGCAGAAATCGTTATTTATCTAAAATCAAAATACGTTCAAATCTAAATTCATTGACTTTCTCAAAGCAACTAGCCCTGGCAAGATTTGATACTAAGACATTAAAAGGAATTAAAGAGAAGATTTTACGAGAAACTAATGTTACTTCAAAGCAATGGTTAATTGAGAAAGTAGAACAATTGATTGAAACAGGATGATTCTCATTGAGGAAAATCATCCCGTTTTATTTTTTAACTATCGATAACATCTTCAATTACAATGTCAGTGGCACCCCCTTTCACATTTTTCAATTGTTTCTTAGCGATTTCAGCTTTTAGAAATATAGAAAAAGCGTTTGTTTGGTTTGTGTTTGTTTTTATAGTATTTTTCATAAGGCAATTTTTTAAGTAGCATATCGATTTTGACACGCCTTTGTGTTTGTTTCAAATGTATTTTCAAATGGTTATTTAGCGATTATACTCGCTGTTGATGCTACAAATGTAGAAGGAAGAGAGTCCTCAAAATCACCATTGGTCACGAACGGGCGGAGAGATGTCATGAACGGGCAAATACTATGTTATTAGTGAAAAAATTGTGTGTCTGTTAAGAATCAGGTATATTTGTGTCACTACACTTAATGACTAAATACAAAATCCGAGATTGTTGTATTTGGTCATTTTTTTTGCCTTTATCAAATGAAAACTACATGAAACACAAATTATTTCTTTTCTCTTTGTTGATACTTTCCAGATTTACAGTATTAGCTCAAGTAAACGTGGATTCTCTTCTCGCTATCAACAATAAACTTTCATCAGAAGAAGAACAGTTAGCATTTCTGAATAAACATTGTCAAGAATTGAATAAAAGTCTTGAGAAAGAGGGAGGGATTTTATTTGAAAAAAGACAAAAATTAGCGGAGAAAAATAGTAATTTTAACCAGCAAGCTCAATATGCTAATCTCGCTTTTGACTACTTTAGACACACTTTTAATTCAACGAAATCTGATAGTATTATAAGTCCATTTTTCAATCAATTAGAGAAAATAACAGATCCAGAAATTCATGCATTGACCCTGTATTCTCAGTCTATTTATTTTGAGAAAAAAAGAGAAGATAAAAAGGCTATTGAGTCCGCTAAAAAAGCGCTACAGAAATACGAAGAAGTAGGTCTCAAAGACACTAAAAATTATACAGATATCAATAAAAATATCGGTAAATATCTTACTAATATTAATAAATTTGGAGAATCAATTGTTTTCCTTAACAAGGCACAAAAATCTTATTTAGTACGTAATGATAGCCTCGGATTACAGGGGCTTTACATCGATTTTGCTATTCTATTCAGTCAAATTGGTCTTTTCGATGAGGCAGCTGTTTATCTTAAAAAACGGCGCAAATACATGTCTGAGGTAAAAGATGTTGATTTAGTTTTTGATTTAGTCAATACTGGAAGAAATCTAATAGTCCAAAAACGTTATGACGAAGCTCTCAGCAATTATCATCAAGCGTTAAACTTAGAAAACTACTCTTCTGAAAAAGACTTCATTGATTTATACAAATACAATGGAGTGATTGAGTGTTTATATTTTACGAATCAGAGGGATTCTATCTCTTATTATTTTCAGAAATTAGAAAATCAGTATGATAAACTAAACAGACAAAAGACTTTTGAATTTCTTTACCAACAATCCAAATTTCTATACCAAATTCACGTAAAAAAATATGGCGCAGCCGAGAAAACTGGTCTGAAGCTCTATGCTAATTCTGTAGAGGCAAAAGACGGTGCAGAAATAGAAATGCACGCCTTATTTCTTTCGGAATTATATCGTGAGCAAAAGGATTATGAAAATGCTTTGAAATATACAGATATTCACACTGCAAAAAGAGACTCAACACAAAAGACTAATAAAATCGCTGCATTACTCCTTTATCAAACACAATTTGAAACAAAAGAAAAGGAAGCCGCTATCGAAGTTTTAGAAGTCGAAAAACAAGCAGAATCAGAAAAAAGTCGTCTATATGGACTAGCGGCTACGATTCTAGCAGGAGTCCTCGCCTTGTTAGCACTATTAGTCTTTCAACTGCGTAGAACCAGAAATCAACTCGCCGCTCAAAACCAACAACTCAAAGACCTCAACACCACCAAAGACAAATTTTTCGGCATCATCGCCCACGACATTCGCAGCCCAATAACGGCACTCGACGGCGTGAGCGAACAAATGAGTTACTATCTCGAAAAAGACAACAAAGCAAAGCTAAATCGCCTCGCAGACCGCATAGATACTACGGCTAAGCGTTTGACTTCACTTTTAGACAACTTATTAAATTGGGCACTTTTACAAACAGGAATGATTCCTTACAATCCTAAAGCTGTTGATATTCAGTCAGTTGCACAAGAAAATATTGAACTATTTACGCCAGTAGCCGAAGCAAAAAATATTACACTCAAAAATGAAATTTTGACGACATCTCCCGTCTTTTCAGATGAGAGTGCCTTGCAGACCATCATTAGAAATTTAGTCAATAATGCTATAAAATTCACACCAGAAGGAGGTGAAGTCAGCATCAGCACAGAAGAGAAGGGAGATAAGATTTTTATCAAAATCAACGATACCGGAACGGGCATTGCAGCAGATAAACTAGAAAAGCTCTTTTCTCTAAATAAACAATCGTCTAAAGGTACTGCGGGCGAAAAAGGTTCTGGCTTAGGATTGATGCTGTGCAAAGAACTAGTAGAACTGAACAAAGGAACAATTCAGGCTATTAGTGAGTTGGGAAAAGGAAGTAGTTTTGTATTTTCGCTGCCACGAGAATAGTTGTCGGTTGTCCGTTGTCGGGCAGCTCTAAATTATAAACTACTTTACGCGTCACACTTGACTGTCTATTGTCAACCAACTAAAAAATGAATGTATCCGTTTTAATCGTCGAAGACGAAGAATTATACGCTGACCAGCTGGAAATGCTGTTGGATAAGTGCGGTTATTTGCATCAGGCAACGGTGGATAACAGTACGGCTGCATTAGCGCAAGTACGGCAATCTCCCCCAGATTTAATACTCATGGATGTGAATATTGAGGGAGAATATGATGGTATTGAATTGGCGGATATGATTCACAAGGAAATGGACATTCCTATCTTATTTATCACCTCTTTGCAGGATGATATGACCTTTCGACGGGCTAGTCGGACTAATCCAGTGGGATTTTTAGAGAAACCGTTTACAATGACGCAAATGCAGCGCTCTATCGAATTGGTTATCAGTAAATTAGACAGAACACAAAAGGAAATCGAAAAAGGAGAAGAAACGCCAAATGAAGTCTTTTCTAAGGATTATTTCTTTATCAAAAATCGCAATAAGTTAGAGAAAGTCAGCTTTTCTGATATTGTTTATTTGGAAGCAGATGGACGCTATTGTCAGGTATTTACGGAAGAGAAAAAGTACCTTTTACGTATGTCTTTACAGGCTTTGCGCGAGCGGTTGGGTGTGAATAAATTTATTCAAACACATCGAAGTTTTGTGGTCAATTTAGAGAAGGTAAATTCTGTAGATTTGGAGGATATGGTCGTGCAACTGGGGACACATCAGGTTGGATTGAGTAAGCGAAATCGGGAGGAATTTTTATTGCTTTTAGAGAAAATATGAAGGCTTTTTTAACGATGAACGATTTAACGATGAACAAGGTCTCCGTAAATAGTTTTGAGGAGACATTATTCATCGTTAGACCGTTCATAGTTAGATTATATTATTGTTTTATGATTTTCCGCGTCTCCCTCATTCCATTCACCCACAATTCTACAAACAAAATTCCTTTTGGTAAGTCATTGCTATTCAAAGTAAAATCATAATTTCCTGTCGCTAATTCACCTGTAAAAATAGACTCTACCAATTGTCCTGCGACATCATATAAAGCAAGAGAAGTTTGGCTTTCTTCTTTTAAATGCAAACTAATAGTAGTGGCATCCGAAATCAGAGTCGGACGGATAGACCAAGTTGCACTATTCGGAAGAATCGTTTGAACGCCAGTCGAAAGTTCTTCTCCTTCAGTAACTGTATAAGTAGAATTTACAGCTAAATCGGTAAACTCTATAAGCTCACCGCTTGGAAAACGGACTGTCAAATTTTCAATCATATCCGCCATTCCCAAACCGAAATGTATCATCAAACTACTAGATGCAGAATAAGACATACCTGAAGTTACATCATCTACATGCAAAACTCCGCCTGCGGTCAATTCTACTCGTGCACCAATAGCAGCATGATTGGAAGTCGTTCCTTTTACACGAATTTTGACGTAGTTATTGTCATTTTGAGTGTCATTACGAAAGAGTTGATTGGCATCATTGTCGCCGCTATTCGCAAGGAAAATATCTTCGCGACCATCATTATTAAAGTCGCCACAGGATACACCGTAGCCGCCTAACATACTTTCCATGACAGTTCCTTCTGCTAATTCTGCAAAAATATGGTCGCCCATATTATGGTACAAACGATTGGGATTCGGAGAAAAATAGCTGTCATTTGCCATGTAAATATCGCGCAAACCATCGTTGTCTATATCCGTAAATGCTGTCCCCCAGCCCATACCAGGGTCAGTTGTCAAGGACTCATCTGAGACATCAGTAAAGGTTTTATCGCCATTATTGATAAACAAAGTATTAGAAGAAAGATTGGTGATGTAAATATCCATCCAACCGTCATTATTGATGTCCGCTACATCTACGCCCATGCCCTGCCCCGCGTAATTCGTTCCTGATGCTTCTCCTACATCCGTAAAATAACCGTTTCCGTCATTTTCAAAAAGGATATATTCTTGATTGCCATCGTGCGTGAGGTATAAATCTTGGTCGCCATCATTATCATAATCGAAGGTCGTCGAACCCATAGCAATTTGGTTGTCATTCACTCCCCGCGCGATAGTTTCGTCGGTGAATGTACCGTCACCATTATTCATCCAAAGTTCGTTGTCTGTGTAAATATTAGCGACGTATAAATCTATGTAACTGTCATTATTGACATCAACCAGCATAGCAGCTTTGCTGGCGCGTACATAGGCATTTAAGCCTGATTCTGCACTAATATTGGTAAATGTACCGCCCTCATTGCGATATAAAAGATTGGTTTCATCACGACAAATAACGAATAAATCCAAATCTCCGTCATTGTCCATATCGCCCCACAAGCCTTGGTGCGGCGTACCAATGTAAGGCAAGCCAACTTCCTCTGTCACATCCGCGAAAGAACCATTGGCGCGGCATTTTAAAAGGATATGACTGTGATTATTAGAGCCTTTGTGGCGTGCAATGTAAAGGTCATCGTCTCCATCATTGTCGTAATCTCCGAGAGAAACGCCATAACTGCGTCCTGTAAAATCAAAACCAAGTTCTGCTGCGGCATCGGTAAATTGGATTTGCGCTTGTAGATTAATACAAGTGAAAATTGAGAAAACTAATAGTAGATTTTTTTTCATTTTTGGATGGCGGTTGTTTATGATTTTGGAATAAAAGTACGGAGATTCCTTTTAAGCTCAATAAAATAATAAGCTTAATTCGCGATTTTGTCTTTTATAAGTGGTTCTCCGTCAAATCGTGTGAAAGTGACATAAAAAAAAGAAAAAGCTAAGTAATTATTTGATTTTAGATTTTTATTTTTTTCCTGTCACACGATTTGACGAAGAACGTTATAAGTAAAAGTCACTATTTTTTCACAAAAAAATCCCGAACTTTCAAATTGAAAATTCGGGATTATTCTTACAAACAGAGCTTATACTAATGGTTCTCTGACAAATCCCGAGACATGTGATATGAAAAAAATAAAAAACTAAGTGGTTACTTTGATTTTAGATTTTTATTTTTTTCCTATCACGGGATTTGTCAAAGAACGATACTAATCAATTACTCCACCACTACTTTCCGCACAACAAACTCTCCTTCCATTTGCATTTTAACCCAATACAAACCAGAAGGTAAATTAGAAACGTTCATCTGTAGATTATCGCTATTTCGTTCATTATCAATGATTTGAATAGATTTACCTCTTGCATTCAACAATTCAACAGTCAAATCTGATGTCATAAATGTCGGTAATTCTAGAGTTAATATATCACTTGCAGGATTAGGAAAAAAACGTAGATTTTTTGCCCAAATTGGCTCTTCGATTGATGTTAAATTATCTATAGTGATTACTTCTGAACTCACTTCACATCCATTTGCATCTGTCACTACTAATACATAGTCTCCCGCAGATAAATTAAGCAAATCTTCTTCAGTTGAAATAAAATTATCTGGACCAGTCCAACTGTATGTATAGCCTTCTGTACCTCCACTGACATCAATAACAATGGCACCATTCCCTGTTGTGTTTTCTTCATTAATAACTTGATTAACATCAATAATTATCTCTGAAGGTTCCGATATTTCAACTTCGGTACTGGTACTACAACCCTCAGCATCTGTTACTACTAAAGTATACATCCCTGCGGATAATTGTTCGGGAATACCATTCTCTATTACAGTAGTATAGGGTGGTGTTCCTCCATCTGGCATAACCAAAATATTACCATCGTTACCACCATTACAACTAACATCTATCCCTGTTGCCGTTA
>CAZQTE010000043.1:11726-21199 GCA_964595615.1 uncultured Saprospiraceae bacterium | reverse complement strand
TAGTTTTTTGTACATTTGTTTTAGGGAACAAGTAATAAATACGTAAACTTACTTACATTCATATTTCATACTTTATATTTCATATTTAATTCTTATGATTAAGATAAAAAAACTGCCTACTAAACCGCCTAAAGGCGTAAACCGTGAAAAATTAGAAAAAGAGACTAAGAAATTGGCGAAGCGTTTAGCGGAATTACAAGCAGTGATGAACGCAGAAGGTAAGTATAGTATGCTTGTCGTTATGCAAGGTATGGACGCGAGTGGAAAAGATGGTGCGGTGAAAAATGTCTTTAAATATTGTTCTCATATTGGTATTCATTTAAATTCTTTTAAGAAACCAAGTAAGGAGGAAATGGGACATGATTTCTTATGGCGTGCGCATAAAATTGCTCCACTAAAGGGAGAAATAGCACTTTGGAATCGTTCTCATTATGAAGACATTTTAATACAACGTGTGCATGGTTGGGTGAGTGAAGAACGTGTAGAAAAACGCATGGCTGCGATTAATGCTTTTGAAGACTTATTGCAATTTGATAATGATACAATCATCTTTAAGTTCTTTTTGAGTTTAAGTTATGACCAGCAAAAAATTGAATTGCAAGAGCGTATCGACGAGCGTGAAAAGAATTTCAAATATAATCCAGGTGATTGGGCAGAGCGCAAGCATTGGGACAAGTACATGGAATGCTACGAAGATGTTTTGAATAAGTGTAATACTGTGCCTTGGACGGTTGTTCCTGTGGACTCACGTTGGTACCGAGACTATGTGATGCTATCTGTAATAGTTGAAAAATTGGAGAGTTTGAAAATGAAGTATCCAAAGGCGGTTATTGAGAAATAATTTAGCTTTTCCTATAACACAAAAAGGCAACCTCAGTTCTGAGATTGCCTTTTTGTGTTATAGTTTGTTTGTACGTACTATCGTAATAAAGTGGTATTTCCTTTAAAGGTAGCGGCCTCTCCGTCCTCTGCTTCTACTTCGACATACCAGACGTATGTACCAGCAGGCATTTTCTGTCCACGGAAAGTACCATCCCAACCCGTAGTCATATCGTTTAGCATAAAACCACCTGCTTCGTAAACGACTTCTCCCCAACGGTCAAAAACACGGAATACTTTTACTTCAATATCAGAATCTCCGTGTATATGTAGAAATTCATTTTGAGCGTCCCCAGTTCCATTAGGTGAAAAACCAGTAGGCACTTGTACATTTACCTTTTTATTCACAAAAATAGTCACCATATCTGTAGCAATGCAACCTGCTCTGTCTGTAACAGTCAATTCGAAAGTTGCTTGTCCAGAAAAAGTATCAACAAGTACCGTTGTACAATCATAACATGCTAATTCAAATGGTCCAATTGGATTCCAATCATAGGCTTCACCACCTGCTGAGCCTGTTAATTCAGGTATTAGTTGAGTAAGTTCACCATATTCAACACGAATATCCTCTCCTAAATCAACCGTAAATTCTTCTGGTTCTGAAATTTCGACATCAGATATGTTAAATTCACAACCGTTACCATCTTTAATCGTTACATCATAAAAGCCCGTTTTCAATCCAATTAATCTTGGAGAGCCAAAGAAATTTTCACCGTCTAAACTATAAGTATATGGTGCGGTGCCTCCTTCACTTTCTAGATCAATATATCCATCGCTATAATCATAGCAAGAAACAGCAGCAGCAGTATCAACTACAGTCACGACAGGCTCTGGTTGAAAAACGCCTACAGTATCAAAGTAGCTACAATTATTTGCATCTACAACCGTAACAATATATAAGTCTGCGGGTAAATCCGTCTGCATAGTGCCACTAGTGCCTGACGACCATTCCAGGACATAAGGTCCGACACCGCCATTTGCTTGGGCTGTTGCATTTCCATCTGACAGTCCAAAACAAGAGGCATCCTCTGCAGTAAAAGATAAATCTAATTGCTCAGGCTGCTCAATACTTAAATCGATTGAAGTTTCACAACCATTTGCATCTGTCACGGTCACAATGTAATTTCCTTCTACTAAATTATCTACAGTAGCTGTTGTTTGATCATTAGCAGTCGTCGGCCATAAATAAGTATATGGTGCACTTCCACCTCCTCCAGCTACTGTCGCTAGACCATCACTACCTTCAAAACATGATACATCTCTGGTATTATCAACGATTGCACTTATTTCGGCAGGATTACCGATTTCAATACTTTCTGTCCATTGACAACCGACAGCATCTGTAATAACGACTTCGTATGTTTGTCCTCCATTAAGGTTTGTAGCTTCAACTGTACTTTGACTATTACTCCATGCATAAGTAAAGTTTGCCAAATCAGCTGGTGTATTTCCATAAGACAAAGCTGTTACACTTGCAGTTCCGTCCGTTCCATTATGACAGAAAGAAGCAACTTGTGATAATGTAATATTTAAATCTTCTGGCTCTTCAATCACTACAGTTTCACTTGCACTACATCCACTTTGGTCTGAAATATTGACAGTGTATGTCCCTGCGGTTAAAGCTGTTACTGTTTCTCCAGTCTCTGTGTTACTCCAGCTAATATCAAAAGGTGCTGTACCTCCACTGTAAACAACAGTTGCAGCACCGTCATTTCCTCCAAAGCAAGTTACATTGGTTGGGTTTATGCCGTCTATGACAACTTGGACAGGTTCTGTTAAGGTTACTTCAGACATAGCTTCACATCCTAGAGCATCGACGACTGTAACATTATACAAAATAGCTTCTAAGTTAATTGCTGTTTGTGTCGTCTGTCCTCCATCCCATATATACGTGTATGGCTCCGTACCTCCAATTCCCGTGACTGTTGCCGTTCCGTCTGGACTACCATCACAACTGAGAGCTGTAAATTCAGTACTTGCTGTTAATTCAGTAGGTTCTGTGATTGTATAATTTGCAGTTATTGAACAATCGTTCATATCTGTAATAATCAATCCTATTGTTCCTTCTGTCAAACCAACTGCAGTTTGTGTCGTCTGTCCATCAGCCCATTGGTAGCTGTATGGTTCAGCTCCACCTGTGACAGTGACTGTGATTTGCCCATCCGCTCCAGAAAAACAAGAGGTATTTTCTACAACTTCTGAAACTTCTAATGCTGCTGGTTCACTTACATCATCACAAATCATGGCTGAACAACCATTTTCATCTGTAACAGTTACACAATAGTTACCTGCTGGTAAGTTATCAGCCGTAGCTGTTGTCGCACCATGTGACCAGTTATAAGTATAATTGGCAAAATCACCTGTTCCTCCTGTGCCTCCACAAATTATTGAACCTGTTGCTGCACCATTACAATCAGCGGCATTATTTTCTACAATTTCCAATGTGAGCTCATCAGGAGAAGGGATATTTAAATTAACTTCAACAAAACAATCATTAGCATCTGTTACTGTCATTGTTTGCATTCCTTCAGCTAAATCATCACGGTCTGGCGTTTCTGCACCACCATCACTCCACACATAAGTGTATGGCATAGTACCTCCAGATACTGTAACAGAAGATGCGCCATCTGTAGTATCAAAACAACTCGTTGTGATTTCAGTATAATCAACATCCATCGCATTTGGAGCGGTAATTTCGATAGAGTCTACCGTCGCACAAGAAAATAAGTCAGTAATCGTCACATAATACCAACCTACATCTAGACCAGATGCTGTTGCTGATGTTTCGTTCCCTGCATTTGCATCCCACTGATAAGTGAAGAAATTCACACCTCCTCCACTACCTGAGGCAGTTGCACTACCATCGCCTGTGCCGCTACAAGTAGCTTCTGTTCCTGTCACATTGGTAGTAATAGGAGGACTTTGGTTTATAGTAATTGACTCTGATTGAGAGCACATATTTTCATCTGTAACAACAAGAGTATAGTCTCCAGCAAACAATCCTGTTGCATCTGGAGTAGTTTGTCCTGTACCTACCCAATCATAGATGTAGTCCCCTTCTCCACCTTCTACCATGGATGTAATCTCTCCAGCATCACTGCCATTACAAGTAATCATATCAGTTGCAAGATCAATGGTCATTTCTGCGGGCTCTTCAATAAATATAGTCCCAACGATATCACAATCTTCAGCATCGGTAATAGTAACCATTGCATTACCTTGACCTAGGTTAACTGCTACGGAGTCCGTTTCTCCACTTGACCATTCAAATGAGAGAGGATATTGACCATTCGTTACAATAACTGCTGCACTACCATCATCTGCACCCGCACATTGAATATTTTGAATGAGTACATCTTCTAGGTCCATTCCGTCTGGCTCACCTATAGGTATTTGCAATGTTAATTGACAACCAGATGCATCTGTTACTATTAAATCATGAATTCCTCCAGGTAAGTCGGTAAAGTTAGCGGTTACAACATTTGCCTCTGTTTGGACTCCTGTCGGAGTATTTATTTGATAGGTAAATGGAGGAAAGTTTCCTGTCATTTCTATCGTTAATGTACCGTCAGTACCTCCATTACAAGATACATTTGTTGCATTTTGCATAACGACTTGAGGAACTTCACATTCAGGAGTTTGGCATTCTCCCATTCCTATAAATCCATTACAATCGGGTCCTATACCTTGTACTTCGATGGTTACAATTTGCTCTGCCCCTAAACCACAAATCTCATGAGATAATCCGTCCACACCATTTGCTGGTATCCAACCTGTTCCGTCTACATTCACCTCATAAGAAGGCAATCCGATATCATTCCAAGAGAATGTAACACATTCTAATGTACCGCCACTACAAACAACCGTTGGTGCTTCTAAAGATGGAATAACCTCAATATATACAGAGTCAAATACTTCACATCCATAAGTATCAAAAGCTCTTAAATTGTACATTGTACTCACATCTGGCGATGCATCTGGCATTGGACAGTCATCACAACTCAGACCTTCAGAAGGTGTCCATTCATAATAAACTTGATAAGAAGGTTCGAATGAAATCGTCCAGTCTAGAAGTGTCCCTGAGAAACCATTAGCCCTATCAATAACTAAGAGTTGCCATTCTCCATTAGTAGGGTATTCACTATCATATAAATCCCCCCAAGTTCCTTCTGGTAGCCAGTCTCCTGTAAATGGAGCAGCAGAGGCTGGTGCAAAAGGTCCAGGAAAATTAATCGCCGTTGTTGCATTTTCAGTAAAACAAGTTTCAATGTAGTCATCTCCATTTGCACCATTATCTGTTGTTAACTCGATGAATTGTCCCGCAGGAGACTGTAAAAATATTCGAATATCATCAATCCAACTATGGTCAATATTAACACATACGGCTCGAATAACCCCAGGTCCTAAAGTCAAAGGTTGAACACCTGTGACCGTTATAGGGGAAGAAACTGCAACCCCAACAGGATCAATTAAAAAATCAGTTTCGTTAGTAAAGGTAGGGACAGGAGGCAAAGGAACATCAATTGTACCGTCTAAAGTAACTGTTTCGGAAGCACATTGTGTAATATCTGGACCTAAGTCTGGGTCAACCATTTGGTTGTCTTTGATAGACAGATAAAAAGTATCACGGTCACAGAAGTTAGTTTGAAAAGCAATACCAAAAGTTTCATCTCCTTCATCTAAGTCATCTTCAAATGCAATCAAAGGAACATTAATTTCGCTCTCTCCTGCTGGAATGAATAAGCCTTGAGGAATTAATTCAAAATCTACTCCATTTTCCGCATCTCCAAAAATTTCATAATCTAAAGGTAAATCTGACTCAACAGGATTAGGCAAAGCAATCGTGATAACTCCGTCTGCACATCCTTCGACTACAGCTCCGTCCAAACTCGCTGTCACAATATCAATATCCAAAGAAGGAGAACCAAAACTCTTTGCTTGTAAGAAAACACCACTATCAAAGGCTGTATCTCCTTTATCTGCAATAACTAATTTAATTGTATACTCTTCACAAGGAACAACAATTGCTTCTGCTGTGAATACGTCGGTATAACCGTCGTAAGTTGGCTGATTACTCCCTCCATTAGGGTTATAATATTCTTCATTTACCGCTGGACAACTATCATCAGGGTGTAAATTATTGATAGAAACGTAAGTTGTACTATTAGGAATTAATGCAATATTTTCTGCATTATTAGAGAAAGGTCCACTAATGACAGGACCACTAATAAAGAAACCAAAGACATCATTAAAAGAAGAACAAGAATATTCAGGATATTCCTCTGAAGCAAAAACATAGTTAAATCGAACTGTATCAGATGTAGGAATGAAACTAATTATATATCTTGAAATGTCGTTATTGGGATTGGTTGGGTCTAACTGACTCAAGTCGGCATCGGTAGTAATATTAGGCGATGCTGCACCACCTGCAAATTCACTTCCTCCACCTGTAGCACCAGGGTGTGTCTGATTTGCCATCGCTCGTCCTGTTGTCATAAGAATACCTCGCTCAATGCCAATTTCTTCTTCTGCGCTTTTAAAGAAACCTATCGCTTCTGGGTCACCATCATACTGAAAACTCGTTACCTCAACACCATCTCCTAAAAAAACGTTAGTGATAAGATTTTCAGGGGTGTAAGGGGCAGTTATTGCATCAGTCACTTCCATATCTTGTGCATAGCTTGCAAAAGAAACAAGAATAAAAAGAAAGGATAATAGTGTATGTCTTGGTAAAATTAGTTTCATCTGAATATTTGATTTTCATTTTCCATAATGAGAAGTGTCAATAATTGATTATTCTCTTTTGTGAAAATAGTTTTGCTTGTCAGGTTGGGAAAATAGAAAAGTGGTAAAAATTACGCCTCTAAGATAAAAGACTCTATTGACACATAGAAATGCTGCTCGTAAGAATCACTTAAAATGTTAAATGGTAAACAATATGAAGGAAAAATAAACGCGCTTTGTTCATAGCACGACGTTCTAAAAAGGCTGTAAGGAATGTAAAAGTAAAAATTTATTGGCAAAAGAAAGCTATTGCTATAAGCTTTTACCAGAAAAAATCGCTTGCTAAGAAAAAGAATAAGCACTTTCATTGATTTACTTCATGAAAGTGCCTTTTTTTTCTTAAAATTGCCAGAGATTAGTACATACACCACAAAACGAAAATGCCTGATACAAAAGTCTTGCATCTGAATACAAATGACAGAACGGCACTCAAAGACATCTTTGAGGAGCATTATGACGACGTGTGTAAGACTGTGCATCGCTTTATCAAGGACCGAAGTTTAGTAGAAGACATCGCCCAAACGGTATTTATCAAACTTTGGGAAAAACGCGAGACTATAGAAATCACCTCTTCTTTTGCAGCCTACCTACACCGCATGGCGATGAATGAGTCTCTGATGATGCTGCGTAAAATGAAGCGACAAAACGAAACGGAACTTGTCGATAATATCTCTCAAGAGACCAGTGATAGTGTCGAAAAATCCTATCTACAAGGTGAATTACAAACACATATTACGGATGCTATTGACCAATTACCTCCCAAAACGAAGGTAGTTTTTATGTTGTCTCGATTTGAAGATATGACCTATAAGGAGATTGCAGAGAAAATGGAAATTTCGGTCAAGACGGTTGAAAATCAAATGGGACGTGCTTTGCGGATATTGCGAGAGAAGATGAAGGGGTATTTGAGTGTGTTTTTTTGAGTGGGAAAAAATGCTTATATTGCATAAAATTAAAACCTTAATTCCCCCTTTAACTTGGCTAAAAAGCATCCAAATCCAGACTATTTAGAACGCTGCATGAGTGAAGCTGAAAAAAATGTAAGCATTTTAGCAGGTGGTTTAGTTCCCAAACCAATTCCTCACGAGAAAAACTCTAAATGGGTAGCAAAAAGAGGGACACGTAAGAATTGCGGTGTTTTAGGAAAACGGAAGAACTATGCATGGAAGCTAATTATGAAAATGCTAGCAGGAACTATCGACTGGCTAAAACAGTTTGAAACGAAGACAAATGAGCCAAATTCTTACGAAATTCCAATAGAAGAATTAGAAAATTTTAATAGCAGAATTATTGAATTAACACCAGAGAAAAATCCTATTAGAGCTAAAAAGAAGAAGTACAAATAACATGGTTTTACAGACAAATAATATCCTAAAAATTGATTTTCGTTCGCTCCTGTTGGATATGCACGATTGGAAAAATCGTACCTACGATTTAGAATATTTGAATGGATTATTTAGTAAAGCTATCATTAATTTTGGAGAAACAGAAGAGAATATAAATACCGCTAAATCTTTGGAATACGGTAAAATTGGAGAAAATTTCGGACTAAAATTTAAAGAAAATTCTTTCTTCGTTTATGAGATTTTTCAACAGCTGCAAAATATTCCTTTTCCCTTTTTTCAACAACATTTAAGTAGTGATTTTCCAGGTTTAGAAGAAAGAGATATTTATGCTAATCTTGCCTTCTGTGAGAAAGTATTGCGCGATTTAAATACGGGGGGCGCTTCTTTGTTTTGGATGAATGAAGCTAAACTTATTGGTGATTTGCAGCGCACAGAAGAGAAATTATTGATAGGATTAAATAAAAGACTGAAAAAGATTTTTAGCCAAGACAGCATTTACTTTCATTATGAGGGCGGCCGTTGGGGCTTTGTGTCAGAAAATAATTATTGGGCTGAAAGCCTGATAAATAGCTTGGAAGATGTAGATTTTTCTCGGCTTGATAAGAACTTATCACCACCTCAAATTTCTGCTGGTTTGCGCATTATGATGCTCATTTTCTGCATATTTGAATCTTATCGTGAAGACTAAAAAATATTTTTCTAAATCTCAAAATTCACTCCCTTCTCCACCATTTCATCATATTTTTCTTTTATAAAACGATAGAAATACGCGCCTTTTCGCGACTCCGTTTTATCCTTTTCTTCTAATTTTTCTAAGACATTCATGGACAAAATTTTCTTACGAAAATTACGGCGATCTAACTCTCGTCCGTAGATACTTTCGTAAAAACGGCGTAGTTTGGGTAAGGAAAATTTCTCGGGTAAAAGTTCAAATCCAATCGGGCGATAACGGGCTTTTCGGCGAAGTTTATCTAAGGCGACTTCTACCATTTGTTTGTGATCTAAAATCAACTCTGGCAAATCTTCAAAATCAAACCACTGTGCTTGATTTTCTGCCATAACCTCTAAATTTTGCTCATCAATACGAATGAGCGCAAAATGTCCCAAGGAAATCACGCGCGCACCAGGGTCACGGTCAGTCGTACCAAACACGCCCAATTCTTCCATAAAAATATTGCGAAGTCCTGTTGACTCTTCTAAAACGCGCTTTGCAGCATCTTCTACATTTTCCTGCGGCCGCACAAAACTACCTATCAAAGACCACTTGTCTTTAAAGGGTTCTATCCGGCGTTTGAATAATAGCAACTTGATGTTTTGACCATCAAATCCGAAGATTATACAATCTGTAGCCACCAATATTTTCTCTGTACTTAAGTAATAATTTGAGCTCAAATTTCTGATTTTATGCGAAAAAACGGTAAAAGTTTGACTTATCCAAAAATAAGCGTTAATTTTACACTTATA
>CAZQTE010000043.1:0-11626 GCA_964595615.1 uncultured Saprospiraceae bacterium | reverse complement strand
CAGCAACTTGTCCCGCAAGTTGCTGTATTTTTTCCAGAAATAAATCAAAAATGACTGCTACTCTTACTCAAGTAAAAGTTTCTTCTCCTGGTCGCATCAATATCATTGGCGAGCATACAGACTATAATGGTGGCTTTGTTTTACCTGCCGCGATAAGTAAGTCTGTAAATGCAGAAATTAAGTTGAATAGACATGCTTCGCGATGCACTTTTCATGCTTTGGACATGAATGAGAAAGCGGAATTTGACTGGGCGATTGATGCCTCTGCACAAACGGGTTGGCAAAATTATTTGATTGGTGTTATAGAAGAATTGCGGAAGCGCGGCGCGAAATTACGCGGTGTAGATATTTCTTTTTCGGGGAATGTGCCGATTGGTTCGGGGATGAGTTCGTCGGCGGCTTTGGAGTGTTCGATTGCTTATGGTTTGAATGAGCTTTTTGGTCTTGGTTTTGATAAAATTAGCTTGACTGAGATAGCACAAAAAGCAGAGCATAATTACGTCGGGACGATGTGTGGCATCATGGACCAATTTGCGAGTATGATGGGCAAAGCAGACCGTGTAATTTTGTTGGATTGTCGGTCGTTAGAGTATAAATATTTGCCTTTAGAATTGGGGGATTATGAGATTTTGATTTACAATACTAATGTGTCTCACTCCCTTTCTGATTCGGGTTATAATACGCGCAGACAAGAATGTGAAACGGGTGTTTTGGTATTACAAAAGCATTTTCCAAAGGTGGAATTATTGCGTGATGTGACTTTACAAATGCTGGAAACGGTGAAAGAAGAATTGTCTGAAACGGTTTATCAACGTTGTCATTATGTGATTTCTGAGAATAATCGGGTACTTGCGGCAATGGAATCTTTGCAGGCTGGCAACTTGAAAGAATTGGGACAATTGATGTATCAATCACACGCTGGTTTGTCAAAAAAATATGAGGTGAGTTGTGCGGAATTGGACTTTTTAGTGGAACAAACTTATGATAAAAATTACGTCTTAGGTGCGCGGATGATGGGCGGCGGTTTTGGTGGTTGTACGATTAATTTGATTGAGAAGAATCGGTCTAAGGAGTTTGTGACGGAGAGTTCGGTTTTGTATGAGGAGAAATTTGGCTTTGCGCCTACGGCTTATTATTTGTCGGTTGAGGGGGGGACGAAAATTGTATAAAAACAGCTATTTTCTTTCTATACTTTCCGCAAAATTCCTTTTATTTTAAAATCATTATCGTTTTTGCTGACTTAGTTAAGAATTCCTTTACCAAGTCTTCCTCTTTTTCATTAATCTTAATTCCCAAACTTGGTAGGTCTTTTTTCACTCCATTTACAGACTTTAAGCAAAATTCGATTTGCTTGATTTCAGCAATCACATTCAATTGAAAATTGGTCAAATCAAGTCTATATCCTTTTTCTAAATCACCTTTTAGCAATTCACCTACAATCCAAAAATAAGGTCTTCCTGCTATTTTAAAAGACGTTTCGAATTGAAATTCTCCTCTAATTTCTTCATGCCAATCGTGCTTACATTTTCTACACTGTTTAGCATAAGGAGTTCTTGCAATGAATTTACAATTTGGGCATCTATTTAGAATATATTCTTCAGGAGAATCTTTCTCTATTCGGTTTCCAATATTTATAACGAACTGTTCATACCCATTCTGAATTAAATTTTTGATTTCATCATTCTCTTTAACTTCAAATTTTGAGAATATTATTCCCTTTTTTTGATTGTATTGCTGCGGAGTTACAGAGTCTTCAGGTTTTCCTATTTTATATCCAAAATGATGATATTTTATCGTATCACGTTCAATTTCACTCATTAATCTAGGGAAATTGTCAATTATATATTTCGCTTCTTGGTAATCCACTTTTGTTTTTTCGGCTTTGACTCAGTCTTAACTACAAAGACAAAAATGCCTGCGCAGTCATTACTGCTATCTTAGAATTTTTAAAATCCTTGAGATTGCGAGTAATGATAATATCCGCTTCATTTTCTAAGGCAGAATAATGCTGTAAACCATCTTCAAAATCTGCAAATGATTTGTCATTTAGCGAGAGTTCAATAATTTTATCCGTCAATGCAACAACAGTCGTTAAAACTTTAAATTGAGTCAAAATCTCTCTTGCCTTATGTGGGTCGTTCATTTTCGACAAAATATAATTCGTATTTGCAAAAGTTAAAGCAGAAACATACAACTTGACTTTTCCTCTATCTGAGAGAGAAAATAATTTTGCGGCCGCCTCATAAAAAGGTTCTCTTTTTGCAAGTAAATCAAGCACTATATTTGTATCTACGAATAGATTCTTCATCGGTATTTTTCAACAAGGTAATTTGTATATTCATCTCGAATATTAAAATCAGAGGGAAGTTCAATAACCCCGCTAAGACTTTTAACCAAAGGAGTTATTTCTAATTCTTTAGTCTTATTCTCAATTATTGATTGAAGATAATTTTCTATCAATTTTGATAAGCTAATTTTATTTTCCTTAGCAAACGATTTTGCATTTTCGATAACAGATTCGTTTAAACTAAGCGTTAATTTTTTATCCATGCTTTCTTTTTTACGTGTAAAAATATATTTTTTATACGTAAAATGCAATTATTGATTGCTTTTTATCTGTAGTTTAATGTTATTTTAACTCAACAAATTCCCCTCCTCATCCCAAGTAGCCATAGTCTCTCTATCCTCCGCCTTAATACAAATCTCCAAAGTACGCGCATCATATTCCAGTCCATGCTTCTTCAAAACCTCATCAGGCACACCGTCCCAAAAGTTAGCAAAATTACCCGCATAGCCAACATCTGCTGTACCTGCCTTACTTGTAAAATAGCCCGTCATGACCATATTACGAATGAGCGAAAAGAACTTCTCGCCGTGTTTATGTTCTGGCAAAGTATCATCTGGATAAGCAATCAAATCCAAGACCGCCGTCTGTTTTTCATAAGGTAAATTAATAAATGCTGCATCATGATTCATCACACAATGGTAATCTAACCACTTCAATCCACCGCGCATCGGGTCTTGATTATCTGGTAAATCCCACATCATGAAATCAATAAATTCCACCACACCTGTATCCGTTGCCTTCGGTCCATTTTCGTCCTCTGGCACGATGATATCTGCTAAAACAGCGACTGTTGCCGCCTCATGTTCCGTGAAAAAATTCCCTTCTGCGAATAGCTTGGCATCGCGTTCTTTTTCCTCTGGGGTCTGCCCTTTCTCACTGATATTTGCGCGATAATCACTGAGAGGTGCCTTGACTTCTTCAGCTTCGGTCTTGCAGCCTGCCGCTGTTAAGCCCGTAGCCACTGTTCCTGCTAAGATTGTTTTTATGGTATTTCTTCTGTTCATTTTTTTGATATTATACTTTCTTTGAAATGCCCGAAACAGGAGTTTCGAGATACAGTCCTCGCCGCCGTCCACCGTCAAGCGAAGCGGCCGTCTACCGTCCACAGTTTCTAAATATTTCTTTTCTTCATTTCTGACACCAAATACTCCGACGCACGCCAAGCCAAAGCCATAATCGTCCAAGTCGGATTTTTATCTGCTTGTGAGACAAAAGCACCGCCGTCCATAACGAACAAATTATTCACTTCATGCGATTGATTGTAACGGTTTAAAACGGAAGTATTCGGGTCGTCTCCCATACGTGTCGTTCCTACCTCGTGAATGATGCGTCCTGGATTATGCAGACCGTAATCTTCTTCTTTTCCAGGTTTTTTGCCCAATGGAATACCGCCCAATGCGTCGATAATCTCAGAGAAAGTATCTTGCATGTGGCGCGCTTGATTGCGTTCTTGGTCTGTCCATTTGTAGTTGAAACGTAAGACAGGAATACCAAATTTATCCACTTTATCTGGGTCAATTTCACAGTAATTAGACTCTCTCGGTACACTCTCACCACGACCACCAAATCCTAAGACTGCACCATAAGTCCGGCGCATATCATTTTTGTAAGATTTACCATATCCGCCTGCGCGTTTTGTACCGCCAGCCATATCTGGGAACAAACCATTTAAATTTTCTAAACCAAATCCAAATCCATACAAAGGCATTCCTAATCCACCCCAATATTCAATATGGTAACCGCGCGCAAAGTCCAATTTCTTATTATCCAACCACCACGGAGAATACAAATGCAGACCACCCACACCGTCTTCATTGTATCTCTGTCTGTCCATTAATTGAGGAATAAATGCAGCACGAGATGCGCCCGTAGAGTCATGCAAATACTTACCGACTACCCCACTTCCATTTCCTAATCCATCTGGATGTGCGGATGATTTTGAATTCAATAAAATACGCGCAGACTCACAAGCCGACGCCGCCAAAATAACGGTTTTGCCACGTACTTGATATTCATTCATATCATCTTTACTGACATAAGAAACTGCTTTTGCTCTACCGTCTTTATCTGTGATAACTTCACGCGCCATAGCATTCGTAAACACATCAACATTACCTGTTGTCACAGCTGGTTTCACCAAACAAGAACTGGAAGAAAAATCTGCATAGGCACTACAAGAACGCGCACATTGTCCGCAATAAAAGCAAACGCCACGGTCTTTATTTATCCTTTTGGTAACGATAGATAGACGGGAAGGAATGGTCATTATTCCCGTTTTCTTATTGGCGCGTTTGATGTATAATTCGTGCAAACGCGGCTTTGGAGGAGGCAAGAAAAAGCCATCCGGTTCATTATAAATACCTTCTTTCGAACCAAATACGCCGATTAACTTATCGACTTTATCATAATAGGGTTTGACATCATCATAGCCAATTGGCCAGTTTGGACTCAAACCATCTTGGTCATATTTTTTAAAATCAAGCGGTCCAAAACGGAGAGAAATACGCCCCCAGTGATTTGTCCGGCCACCCAACATACGCGAACGAAACCAGTCAAATTGAGAACCATTTTTTTGTGTATAAGGCTCACCTTCAATTTCCCAACCACCATAAGCCATGTCATACTCTCCAAAATAACGGGTCGTCCCCGCGCCACGGCGAGGAGATTGCCAGCCCCACTTCATTTGCGTCTTCGTCTCTGGGTCGGCGGGGTCAAAATTAGGTCCTGCTTCTAAGACCGCGACTTTCAGACCTGAGTCTGCTAATATTTTGGCAGCCATACCGCCACCTGCACCCGAACCTACAATGACGGCATCATAAACGGTTGCTTGTTTTATAATTTGAAAGCTCATATTTTTAGTTGGAAGTTGTTAGTTGGAAGTTGGTGGTTAGCGACATTTTCAATTTCTCCACACAGCCTAAATTTTCTGCATCACCTACTTTTTAATATTGATTATTCTCGTTTCGGTGGGAAGGTCGGAATTTTAATTGGGAAATTAAAATATGTAGCACAGGATTTTATTCTGTTTGCTTGAAGGGTTTGCAAGCCGTCATACCTGTGGGACTTTTCGGCTTGCAAAGCTTAATTTAAGTCGTTGTTACTCTACTATCATGTCCTTTACTCCTTCTGTATAAACAGTCTCCAACTCCCCTTTCTCATTACTAAAAATAAACAGTCCTTCCACTCCTTGTAAGCCTTCAATGAAGGTTTTAGCTTCTTCTAATCCCATAACCATACAAGCTGTTGCGTAGGCATCTGACATCATGCATTCGTCCGTAAAAATGGAGGCAGACAATAAATTACTTGCTTTTGGAAAACCAGTTTTCGGACTAATCGTATGTGCATATTTTTTGCCATTGACTTCATAAAAATTGATGTAATTTCCAGAGGTCGCGATGGCTTTGTCTTTGAGGCGAATGATTTGAGCTACATCAGTTGCGACAACACCTGCCTTTGGAATAGCAACGGCTACAGTCCAACCATTACCTGTACTCCCTTGACCATTTCCAGCACTTTCACCACCAATTTCAACATAGAAATCTACCAAGTCTTTATCTCTCAAAAAACGTCTAACCGCATCTACACCATAGCCTTTTGCACAAGCAGAAAAATCCAATTTTACACCTGGCAAACTCTTCTTGACAATACTCTCTTCATCTCTCCGAAAATCAACTTTATCAAAACCAACATACTGCATGATAGAATCTATTTTCACAGTATCTGCCTGTTCTACTGCTTTTTTAGGTGTATATCCAAATCCCCAATAATTAACTAATGGCATGACTGTCGGGTCAAAATTTCCTTTACTTTCTTCGTAGACTTGCTTTGCCGCTAAAAAATTAGTGATGAAATGTTTGTTGTGATTAGCCGCCTCTAAACTTCCCGAATAAACATTATTTTCTAAATCCATACTGTCTGCTATTTTGTTGAAAATAGAAATTGTGGACTCAGGTTCGTAAGTACTGACTTCTGCATTGACAGCAACGAGGAGACTATCTATTTCTGCTTTGAAGTTGCGTTGTAGGCTATCCCGATAGGAAACTTTGTAGTAGGTTCCCATGGTTTCACCTGTGATTTGGCTTATTTCGATAATTTTTGGCGTCTTGTCGTTTTTGCAGGCGGTGAAGAGGAGAATGCTAAAACTTAGTAGGAGAATATTTTTCATGTTTATTGTATTGACCTTGGTAGCTAAAGCAACCGGTACAGAGGTACAGAGAAAATTAATTGCTGCAAAACTATCTCTCTTTTCACACATTTCTATCTTTGTGTATATTTTTTTTATCGTAACTCAGCTTTCTAAGCTGAGAGTAACAAATTTCTAATGCTAAAAAGATACTTTTCACTCCTCCTTTTGTGCTTCGTCTTCGGACAAATTGCGCAAGCACAAGCACCAAAAAGAATGTCTTCTGATGACATTTTCTCTGCTATTCAAAAGTCTCAATTTTTGGGTTCTGCCTTATATGTTGCGGCACACCCTGATGATGAGAATACCAGCGTCATTTCTTATTTGGCAAATGATGTCAAGGCAGAAACGGCTTATCTTTCACTCACACGTGGTGACGGTGGACAAAATTTGATTGGAAATGAATTGGGTGAACTCTTGGGTGTGTTACGTACACAAGAACTTTTAGCCGCACGTCGCATTGACGGTGGTAATCAATTTTTTAGTCGCGCAAATGATTTTGGTTTTTCAAAACATCCAGACGAAACTTTAGCGATTTGGGATAGAGAGAAAGTGACATCTGATTTGGTTTGGGTGGTACGTAATTGGAAACCAGATATCATAATCAATCGTTTTGACCACAAATCTGCGGGAAAAACACACGGTCACCACACTTCTTCTGCGGTTTTATCTTTTGATACTTTTGAAAAATACAATGACCCAAAAGCATATCCTGAGCAATTGAAATATGTCGATACTTGGCAACCTTCTCGTTTATTTTTCAATACTTCTTGGTGGTTTTATGGTAGCAGAGAAAAATTTGCGGCAGCAGACAAAGCAAATCTTTCAGCGATTGATATTGGGACTTATTATCCAGAAAAAGGATTGTCTAATGGAGAAATTGCGGCAAAATCACGTTCGCAACACGTTTGTCAAGGAATGGGACGAACTTGGACGCGTGGTTCTGATACCGAGTATTTTGATTTCTTGAAAGGGGAAAAACCAGCGACAAATGATGACTTATTTGCAGGCATCAATACAACTTGGTCACGTATCAAAGGCGGTGCGCCAGTTGGGGAGATTTTAGCGAAAGTAGAAGCAAATTTTGACCACATGAACCCAAGTGCCAGTATTCCACAATTAATACAAGCACACAAATGGGCGAAAGCATTGCCAGCTAGACATTGGCGCGATGTAAAGGTTAAAGAACTGAATAATATTATTGTGGCTTGTCTTGGTTTGTACGTGGAGGCAACGGCAGATGATTACAGCAAAACACCAGGTCAATCGGTCGAAATGACTATGGAAGTTATCATGCGCAATGAAGGCGATGTTGTCTTGGAGAAGGTAAAATACTTGCCTTTTAAATCTGACTCTACTTTGAATTTAAAGTTGGAATACAACACTTCAAATAAGTTTTACAAGACCGCAGTTATTCCAGCAGACACAGATTACACAGGTCCTTATTGGCTGAATAAAGCGCATGAATATGGAACTTACACCGTCGAAGACCAGCAATTACGTGGTAATCCAGAAACGGAACGCGTTCTAAAAGTAGAATGGTCATTTAAAGTAAACGGCGAGCCATTGACGATGACAACGGATGTGAGTTACAAGAAAACAGACCCCGAAAAAGGAGAGTTCTACCGTCCTTTTGAAATCGTGCCGCCAGTTGTTGCGAGTATTTCGGAGGATGTTTATGTATTCGCCAATCAGCAGCCACAGACCGTTGATGTTGTCGTGCGTGCGAATGAGGATAATGTAAAAGGGGAAGTTGGTTTGGCGCGTCCAAATGATTGGAGAATTTCGCCAGAAAAAGCGATGTGTGATTTAAAAAGAAAAGGTGAAGAAGCAATTATTTCTTTTAAAATATATCCGCCAGAAGGTCAATCAGAAGGGAAAATTTCGCCAATGGTGAAATTGGGAAGCGAGTATTACACACGAGAAATGAATGTCATCGAATACGACCACATTCCAACACAAACGGTCTTGCGTAATGCGGTGAGTAAGGTGGTGAAAGTTGACTTAGAGAAAAAAGGAGAACGCATTGGTTATATCATGGGTGCGGGCGACAAAGTACCTGAGAGTTTAGAGGCGATTGGTTACCAAATCGACCTTTTGGAAGACAAGGATATAAATGTTGCGAATTTGAAGCAGTACGATGCGGTTATCACAGGTATTCGCGCGTATAATGTGAATGAGCGCATCAAATTCCAACAGCCAAAATTATTGGAATATGTGGAGCAAGGCGGTACTTTGATTATCCAGTACAATACGCGTCACCGCTTGAAACTACCAGGCGAAGAATTAGCACCTTATCTGATGAAATTATCGCGTGACCGTGTCTCTGATGAGAATGCACAAGTGCGCTTTTTAGCACCCGAGCATCCTGTTCTCAATACACCTAATAAAATCACAGAAAAAGATTTTGAAGGTTGGGTGCAAGAACGTGGTTTATATTTCCCGAATGAATGGGATGAAAAGAAATTCACGGCGATTTTATCTGCTAATGATAAAGGAGAAGATGCACGCGACGGCGGTCTTTTAGTGGCTAAACATGGAGAAGGTTACTATGTTTATTCTGGTTATTCTTGGTTTAGAGAATTGCCGGCGGGGGTGCCTGGGGCTTATCGTTTGTTTGCTAATTTGATTTCTATTGGGAAGTGATGAATTGAATATTGTTGATTGTATACTGATAATTGGGGCGACTCGAACTGCATCTTTGTAGTTCGAGTCGTTTTGATTTAAATTATATTCTGGACTTAATCATCGGCAGGGGGATTGTTGACATTCTTCTTTTGCCCTTTCATCTTGACAACCTTCTTAATTAGAATAATTTGTAACCAGATTAAGCTCGTCCAACCTAATACTAAGACTACATAAGCTAATCCTTCGTTTCCAGAACATGAAAGATTACAAGCGAGTGCCGCAACTAACATTCCAAGAGCTAAAGTAGCTCCAACAATTAACATTGTTAGCAGTATTTTATAAATGATAAGTCCTGTTCTATCATTTTGTTTTCTCAATTCATATTTTAGTTCTCGAAATTCATATCTAATCTGTTTTTTTATTTTTTGAATTCCAGCTCTGACTTTCGTTATTGGTTTTCGTTGATAACTTGCTTGATTTTCTGATTTGGATTTATTTACAATGAATTTTGCGGTGACTCTTTCCTTTGGTCTATAATCTTCATTTTCTTGAAGCAAAAAATTATTTATCCCAAAAACAATAACTATCGCATAGGAAATAACAAGAAAAAAATCATGTATTTTTCGTCTTTTGTAGGAGACTTGAAATTGCTTAGCTTCTATGTCCTTTTCTGGATAAAATAAGTAGGCGATAAAAAAGAGATTGGCAAAAATAATACTTATCCATTTGAATGTTCCAAAATCAGATACAAACAACAAAAAGCCAAGACAAATAGCATTTAAGACTATAAATGTATGACTGATACCAATGATAATTTTTGCTTTTGTCGGGTTATTTTTTCCCCAGATAGAAAGTCGTTTCATTTTGTCTGATTTTAAGGTTGTTTTTAAATCCATTAACTCTTTGTGAAAATTTGTAAAAGAGACTTACAAACATAAAAGAAGAAAAGAGTCAAAATGAAGCGATATTCGATAAAAACGTAGATATTTTTATTGCATATTGATAAATTTTACTTTTAGAAATCAAGCGCGCAGACTTACTCAATTGGCAGGTGCATGTATACCTTGAGCAAAAGTTGTAAAATTAGATAACTTTCTATATCTTTACAAAATTAAAAAATCTCCCAATGCCAGTCATAGAAACTATTGATTCCATAAAAATTTACATGTACTTTTTTGACCATGCGCCTCCGCATTTTCACGTAAAATATGCAGAATATGAAGAATTAATAGTTATCGAAACTTTAGAAACTTATGCTGGGAGTATGCCTAAAAAGCAACGAAAAAAAGTGATTGATTGGGCAAGGAATAACAAAGCATATTTAAACCAAAAATGGAACGAATTAAATTCTTAAATCTATGCGTGCAATAAAGAAAATAGTGAAAATTCATCAATTTGAAGGGCATAAAGTATCTTGTCTTTTTAATAATGGCGAGTCGCGCATTATTGATTTTCAGTCCTTTCTTGAGAGTCGCGGCGTACATGAAAAACATTTTGCCTTTCCTTTATTACAGGATGTAAAAGAGCTGCAAAAAGCGGAACTCATCGAAGGTAGTTTGGTTTGGAAAAATATAGAATTCAAGTCAAAAGATAAGGAGGGAAAAGACGTTATTTATCATTTTGATATTGACCCAATCGTTCTTTATGAAAATAGTACGCCTGACAAAAGTCGCAATTTAGATATTGGTTTAATGGTCAAGCAAGCCCGAAAAGAATTAGGCATTACGCAAAGTGAACTTGCAGAAAAAAGTGGTACAACTAAGCACTATATTTCTCGAATTGAAAATAACAAATCAGGGATTGAGTTGGCTACTTTGCAGAAAATTACGGAGGGATTGGGTAAACAATTGCAGATTACTATTAGTTAATTTAAACCGTTTCAATACACTCTACAATACTTGCGAAAATGATAAGATTATCGTAATTTGAAAAGAAAATGTAATTTTACACTAAAATACATTACAAAATATGCCACAAGTAAAATTAGACATACAAGATATTGTCCGATTAGTCTCTCAATTAGAATTGAAAGATTTGGATGATTTTATTAAGAGAATTACAGCGGTTCGTGAAACAAAGACGCATGTAGATGGAAATTCACGGAAAGACTTTTTGAAAGAAGCGGTAAAAATTGATTTAGAAAAAAAAGAGCGTCAACGACTCTTTGATTTAAACGAAAAATTAGAAGACGCAACTATTTCAGAAGGAGAAAGAAAAGAGTATTTAGCAATTGTCTCAAAAGCACGTGAAATCAATGTACAGAGAATGAAACATCTTGCAGAATTATCCGACTTAACGGGTAAAAGTCTAAGTGATTTAATGAAAGAACTTAAATTAGTATCTGCAGGTAATGCATAGAAAAAAGATTTCCCCTCGAATCAAAAAAATAGTATTTACACGAGCTCAAAATCGTTGTGAATACTGCCAATGGTGGCGTGATTTTGCTATTGCTCCTTTTAATTGTGAAC